>JALWRJ010000318.1 GCA_026994125.1 Cyclobacteriaceae bacterium
CATACCTAAATGTTGTCTCTAAACCTTTTACGTTTCTTGCTCCTAGCGCGCTTTTGCAAAGCGTGCTGATTTAGATTAGTCCTGTGAGGTCAATTAAATAACCAAAGATAATCGTCACAAGGCAATTAATTGAGATTACTCGCATTACAAATGCTCAGCAAAATGCGCACGCTTTGCAAAAGCGCGCGAGCGGGGAGGTAACTATTAAAGTGCGCACGAGAGGATTCGAACCTCCACGCTCGTAAGAGCACCAGCCCCTCAAGCTGGCGTGTCTACCGGTTTCACCACGTGCGCATTCAGTAAGGGCTCAAAAATAGAACAAGTTTTTTTGATTTAATGAAGCTATGAATAAATTATTCATAAAAAAAGGGCTCCACAGAGCCCTTTGTGTACCGGGGATAAGCCCGGTAGTTTTTAAAATTCGGGTTAAACTTCTTCTACTTGTTCCACTTTCACAAACACTAGTTTTCCTCCTTGTAAGGCAATATCGATGGTATCGCCCGGGCCAAATTTACCGGCAATTATTTGTTTCGAAAGTTCGTTAAGTACCTCGCGTTGTAGCACTCGTTTTAGAGGTCGTGCTCCAAATTGAGGGTCAAAGCCTAACGCACCCAGGTAATCCAGGGCTTCTTCCGAAATGGTTACCTTAATATTGTTTTGCTCAATTCGTTTTATAATTAATCCGAATTGTATATCCACAATTTTTCGAATATCTGTCCGGGTTAGTGGCCTAAACATAATAGTTTCATCTACCCGGTTTAAAAACTCAGGCCTTACCGATTTTTTAAGCAATTCAAACACCTCGGATTTTGTGGTTTCAATAACCTTTTCAACGTCTTTGTTTTCCAGGTTTTCGAACCGTTCTTGTATTAAATGCGCCCCAATATTGGTGGTCATTATAATAATGGTGTTCTTAAAATTGGCTACTCTTCCTTTGTTATCGGTTAAACGGCCATCATCCAGCACTTGCAACAAAATATTAAAGGCATCGGGGTGCGCTTTTTCAATTTCATCTAATAGCACTACCGAATAGGGTTTTCTACGCACAGCTTCGGTAAGTTGGCCGCCTTCATCGTAGCCTACATAGCCCGGAGGTGCACCAATCAATCGGCTCACCGCATGGCGTTCCTGGTACTCGCTCATATCAATACGCACCATATTGTGTTCATCATTAAACAAGTAATCAGCCAGTGCTTTAGAAAGTTCGGTTTTACCCACTCCGGTAGTTCCTAAAAATATAAACGAACCAATGGGGCGGTTGGGGTCTTGCAAGCCTGCCCGGCTTCTGCGTACCGCATCCGATAGGGCAGCAATGGCTTCTTCCTGCCCTGCTACTCGTTTGCCCAATTCTTCTTCCAGGTGCAAAAGTTTTTCTCTGTCCGATTGCAACATTTTGTTTACCGGAATGCCTGTCCATTTAGCCACTACTTCGGCTATATCGGTGCTGTCCACCTCCTCTTTTAGCAAGGCATGCTCATCGTTTTGCATTTCTTGCACCTTTTGCTTTAAGGTTTCTAAATTGGTTTCAGCATCGGTTATTTTGCCATAGCGCAACTCAGCTACTTTGGCAAAATCGCCACTTCGTTCGGCCTGTTCGGCCTCCAATTTATAAGCATCAATTTCTTCTTTAACTTTTTGTATGCCTTGAATAACCTCTTTTTCGTTTTCCCACTTGGCTTTTAGAGCATTGCGTTCATCGGTAAGCTCGGCAATTACTTTGTTAAGCTGCTTTTCTTTGGCTTTATCTTTTTCTCTTCGGATGGCTTCGCGCTCAATTTCTAACTGCATAATTTTACGCTGAATCTCATCCAACTCTTCGGGTACCGAATCTATTTCGATACGCAACTTAGAAGCAGCTTCATCCATTAAATCGATGGCTTTGTCGGGCAAATACCTATCGGATATATAGCGGCTTGATAGCTCCACTGCGGCTATTACGGCATCGTCTTTTATACGTACACCATGGTGTAATTCGTATTTATCTTTAATACCACGCAATATCGAAATAGCATCTTCGGGTTGTGGTTCATCAACCAAAACCATTTGGAACCTACGTTCCAATGCTTTGTCTTTTTCAATATGCTTTTGGTACTCTTTTAAAGTAGTGGCTCCAATGGCATGTAATTCACCCCTTGCCAAAGCAGGTTTTAAGAGGTTAGCGGCATCCATGGCACCTTCGCCTCCACCGGCTCCGATTAGGGTATGAATTTCATCTATAAATAAAATTATCTCTCCATCCGAATCGGTAACTTCTTTAATCACTGCTTTTAGGCGTTCTTCAAACTCGCCTTTGTATTTGGCACCGGCAACCAATAAGCCCATATCCAGGCTAATCAAAATTTTTGATTTTAAGTTTTCGGGCACATCACCATCTACAATGCGTTGTGCCATGCCTTCAACAATGGCCGTTTTACCCACACCGGGTTCGCCCACCAAAATAGGATTGTTTTTGGTTCTGCGCGAAAGTATTTGAAGCACTCGCCTAATTTCTTCGTCTCTACCAATCACAGGGTCAATTTTACCATCCTTGGCCAATTGGTTTAAGTTTTTGGAGTATCGTTCCAACGATCGGTATTTGCCTTCTGCATTGGCATCGGTTACGTTGTCGCCTCCGCGCAATTCGTTAATGGCAGCAAGCAACGATTTTTTATCATAGCCGGCATCTTTTAAGATAGCAGCTACTTTATCCTTGCCTAAAAATAAGCCTACTAGTAAATGTTCTACGGCAATATATTCATCGCCCATTTCTTTAAGCATGCTTTCGGCTTTTTGCAATACTGCAGCCGAATCGTTACTTAAATAGGGTTTTTGACCCGAAACCTTGGGGTAGGACAAAATAATTTCTTCCAGCTTGGCTTGCAACTGGTTTACGTTTACATTTAATTTTTTATTAATAAATGAAACCACATTGTCGTCTGTTTCGAACAATGCTTTTAATAAATGGCCGGGCTCAATAGACTGCTGTCCGTAGTTGCCGGCTATGGAAGTGGCGTGTTGCAGCACCTCCTGCGATTTGATGGTATATTTATCGAAATTCATAGTTGTATCTTTTTAAGGGCAGTATAGCAAAAATATAGCCTTAAGTGTAAATCGGTAATATTGACATATTTTTAGTAGGTGTTGCGTTATTTTAAGACATTTTGGCGGGCTGGTAAACGCTAGGAACACAAAGAAGTCGCTAAGTTCGCAGAGAAATAACTTTGTGTTGATTGTGGTTAATTATTTTTATACCCAACAGAAGTAGGGCTATCTTTGCACAATGCCACAAGATAAGCAAGACATACGAAAATTAACAGTTGAAGAGTTACAAGATTTTTTTACAACTAAGGGTGAAAAAGCTTTTAGAGCCAAACAAGTGTATGAATGGTTGTGGCAAAAATCGGCTACCAGCTTTGCTGAGATGACCAACTTATCAAAAGCAACTCGCGAGCTGTTGGAGCATCATTTTAAAATTTATAATGTACTTGTAGAGGAAGAGCAAAAAAGTATTGACCGAACCATAAAATCATCGATGCAATTATTTGATAACGAGGTGGTTGAAGGTGTGCTTATTCCTACTCCCAAACGTATGACAGCCTGCATATCATCGCAAGTAGGGTGCAGCTTAAGTTGTGCATTTTGCGCTACGGGCAAGCTCGACCGTAAACGAAATTTGGAGGCTTCGGAAATTTACGACCAAGTAGTATTAATAAAAAACCAAGCTGCAAAGGAATATAATCAACCTTTGACCAATATTGTGTATATGGGTATGGGCGAACCCTTGCTTAACTATAAAAATGTATTGCAATCAGTTCATCATATTACCTCACCCGAGGGCTTGGGTATGAGCCCCAAACGGATTACCGTTTCAACGGCCGGTATTGCCAAAATGATACGCAAGCTGGGCGATGATGAAGTAAAATTTAACCTGGCCTTATCGTTGCATGCGGCTAACGACCAAAAGCGGAACCAAATAATGCCTATTAACGAAAGTAATAGTTTGGTAGAGCTGCGAGATGCCCTAAAACACTATTTTGCAAAAACTAAAAACCCGGTAACCTACGAGTATATTTTGTTTTATAATTTTAATGATTCGCTCCAGGATGCTGAAGAGCTGTATCAGTTTACCAAACATATACCTTGCAAGGTTAATATTATTGAATACAATCCGGTTTCGGAAACTCCTTTTGCCAAAGCTGATGAAAAAACCTTAGATAAGTTTGCCGGTTATTTAGAGAAAAGAGGGGTAACGGTAAAAGTGCGCAGAAGCCGGGGCAAGGATATTGATGCGGCCTGTGGGCAGTTGGCCGGGAAGAAAAATTAGATACGCAATTGAAGACATTAGATTGTTAGACTCAAGGTGTTAGCTTAATAATCTCAAAAACCAATAAAATACTGGGTCTAACAATCTAATGTCTTAAAACTACTCAACCAATGGCACTTCGGTGGCAATTTGCACATCAATTAATAATTGCACTTGTTCCATAATTTGAATAAACCTGGCTGCTTGAATGGCTCCAATTACTTTTTTCATTTTTTTATAGTACAACTTATTGGTTTTAAGCCTGTTGGTTTTAATATTAAAGTAGGTTGAAGCTACCTGGTTGGCCACGTCATCGGTTAGTTTACCATAATTATCAGCAAATTTTTCGATATTGCTTACACGCATATCTACCAGTTTGTTCATGTCGGTTTCGTACTGTCCATACAATTCCCAAAAGGCAGTTTTATTTTCCTCTTTAATGTTCATTGCTTCGGCCACCAATGTTCTTTTTTCTTTGTTTAAATCTCTTTTTAAGAGGTCTATTAATTCTTGAGCCTGCGTAAGGCTAAACGAGATTAATATTAATGCGATACTTACTAGTGTTTTTTTCATGGTTATTTTTAATTTGTTTACTTGTTATTACTTTAATATGCTTTAGCAAAAACTACACGCTGTTTCGAAGGTTTTCCGGTAACCATACAAGTTCCGGGTTCGCCTTCTTCTAAAGGTATTAACCTAATGGTGGCTTTTGTTTCATTTTTAATTAACTCTTCGGTTTCGGCCGAACCATCCCAGTGGGCATATATAAAGCCTCCTTTTTCTTCCAGCACTTGTTTAAACTCGTTGTATGAATCTACATAAGAGGTATTTTCTTTTCGGAAGGCTAGTGCTTTTACCAATAAGTTTTGTTGGATGTCATCCAGCAGGATTTTGATTGCCGCAGCCAGCCCTTCCAGGCTCATGGCTTGTTTTTCTTTGGTATCTCTTCGTGCTACTTCTACCTGGTTGTTGGCCAAATCGCGAGGGCCAATAGCTATACGCACGGGTACGCCTTTTTGTTCGTACTCGGCAAATTTCCAACCTGGTTTGTAGGTGTCGCGCTTATCAAAAGTTACGGTTATGTCCTGGGCGCGTAAATCGGCTACCAATTGGTTGGCCACTTCGGCAATGGCTTCCAGTTCATCAGCATTTCTGAATATGGGTATAATAACTACTTGTGTTGGAGCCAGTTTAGGGGGCAATACCAATCCGTTGTCATCGGAGTGCGCCATAATAAGCGCCCCCATTAAGCGTGTGCTTACGCCCCAGGAGGTACCCCAAACATATTCGAGTTTACCATTTTTATCAGCAAACTTAACATCAAAGGCTTTAGCAAAATTTTGCCCTAAAAAGTGCGATGTACCTGCTTGTAAGGCTTTGCCATCTTGCATAAGGGCTTCAATGCAATAGGTTTCTAAGGCACCGGCAAATCGTTCGCTTTCGGTTTTAACGCCTCGTAACACAGGTACAGCCATGTAATTTTCCACAAAATCGGCATATACATGCATCATTTGAATGGCTTCTTCTTCGGCTTCTTGTTTGGTGGCATGGGCTGTATGGCCTTCTTGCCAAAGAAACTCTGCCGTACGCAAAAACAATCGGGTGCGCATTTCCCAACGTACCACATTAGCCCATTGGTTTAGTAAAATAGGTAGGTCGCGGTAGCTCTGAATCCAGTTTTTGTAGCTGTCCCAAATTACAGTTTCAGAGGTAGGCCGTACGATTAGCTCTTCTTCGAGCTTAGCTTCCGGGTCAACAATTACCCCTTCGCCTTGTGGGTTGTTTTTAAGCCGGTAGTGAGTTACTACGGCACATTCTTTGGCAAAACCCTCCACATGGCTGGCTTCTTTGCTAAAGTACGACTTAGGAATAAAAATGGGGAAATACGCATTGTAATGGCCGGTTTCTTTAAATTTTTGATCTAATACGGCCTGCATTTTTTCCCAAATAGCATAGCCGTGCGGTTTAATAACCATGCAGCCACGCACAGGCGAGTTTTCTGCCAAATCAGCTTGTTTTACCAGTTCGTTATACCAGGCCGAGTAGTCCTCGCTTCGTTTTGTAATTCCTTTTCCCATTGTGGTACAAATATTGCTTTGTTTTATTAAAAAAATAATGAGTTGCAAATATAGAACTTGTTAATCGCTCTCGTTATCTTTAAAGTAAGTAATTGCTAAACAATACTATTATGAAAACATGTTTTGCTTCCGTTGGTCTTTTGGTACTTATAATCTTGCTTCCCTGGTTGGGTATGGCACAGGGTAATTGGGATGAGAAGGACGATATGTATTTTTCGAAGAAAGACAGAGCCAGGCTTATGGCTCAATCGGCTGCTGAAAGTGTGTACCCGGGCAACTCAGCGTATGCGGCCAACCATAATTTTGGTAGCCCAACCTTACAAAGTACAATAGCCGGTAGCCCAACCTTACAACCAGCAAAGGGTACGGCTGATGATATCAATAATCAATATTTTATTACCGATTATAGCTTACCCAAGGATACCACGTATGCTACGGTGCCAACCCAAATGTTTGGGAGCAATACGCCTTCATTACGAAACAGCCCCAATGTAAATATTATTTTTTCGTACGGTGGTGGGTTTGGTTACGGCCGACCTTATTATGGGTACAATCCATATAATGACCCTTTTAGTCCTTACTACGACCCCTTTTTGGCTTCCAGGTACGGATATTATAACAATTTTGGGTATAACCCTTGGGGGCATAACAGGTTTTATACCGGATACGGTTATGTAAACAATGTGTGCCCTTACCCGACTTATGGAACCACCAGCTATGCCCGCAATGCCAACACGCAAGTGCGGTACCGTAATGGTCGAAAGGTAATATCAGGTTCACGCGGTTCAGGAAGGAGTTCAAGAAGAAATACAACGATAGATAATGCCTCGGACAGGCCGGTGAAACCTATTGGAAAAGCAACTAAAGGAGGAGATAATTCTTACCACAGGAGCTCAGCCGGTAATAAATCTACGCATTCGTTTAATAGCAGAACCAGGTACAGCCGCCCTGCTAATAGAAGCACCCAACGAACTACAACCCAATGGAATACATCAAGGCCCCGAAGTTCGGGGTATTCATCAGGCAGGTCTTCCTATACCACAGGAGGCAGCCGCACCCGTAGCAGTGGAACAAGGCCTGCTTCGGGGAGTAGCCATAGCAGTGGTAGTAGAGGCAGGGGCAGAGGCAATTAATATCGGGTTCCATTTTTTATTAATAGAGTATTTTTTATGAACATAAAATGGACGGTATGGCTTTGGCTGTTTCCTCATATTGTAGGTGCACAGGTATTTTCGAGCGAGGCCATTCGGTTTAGTAATACGCAGCCGCAGGGTACCGCCCGCATTCAGGCCTTGGGGGGTGCTTCAGTTTCCTTGGGAGCCGATGCCACTACATTGTACACAAACCCGGCCGGGCTTGGTTTGTACAACAGTTGGGAAGTTAGCTTTACTCCTTCGGTAGGTTTTAACACCAATACGGCCACTTTAAATGGCTCCCAAACCAACTCAAATTTAACCATGTTTGCTTTAGGGCAGGGGGCAATGGTTTTGTCAAATCCGGCCAGGGTTGAATCGGATATTTGGTATGGAGGTAACTGGGCTTTTGGGTTTCAAAAACTAAACGATTTTAATAACCGATTTAGCTATCGGGGAAGCAATAGTGCTAACAGTTTAATTGATTTTTTTATTGAAGATGCCAATGGGAGCCCGGCCAGCGATTTTCCTTTTATTGAAGACGCTTTCGACTTAACCAGCCTGGCCTATTATAATTACCTTATTGGCCCAACCAATGTAATTGATGCCAGTTTTCCTGATGATGAATATTTTTCGGATGTTACCTCCTTTGTGAGGCCATGGGTAGAACAACAAGAATTTATAGAAACCACAGGTTCTCAATATGCTATTTCGTTGGGTTATGGCGGTAATTTTGCAGATGTATTCTATTTAGGTGCTAATGTTTCGTTAATTAATTTAAAATATGGTGCCGAAAAAAGTTATAGCGAATTTAATTACGATTACAGTGCATCAGATCCTAGTTACCTGCCCTTAAAAGATTTTAATGCGACCGAAAAGCTGACAATTAGCGGCACCGGAGCCAACCTGGCTTTGGGGTTTATTTTTAGGCCTATCCCTGCTTTTAGAGTGGGTTTAAGTTATACCACACCCACTTTATATAGTGTTAACGATTCGTTTGAAACTGCCATGGATGCCCATTGGAATAATTTTTACTACCAGGATGTTATTAATGGAGATACTTTGCTTACTGATACTTCTGTTGAGTCGGCTATTATAGAATCGGTTTACAATATTAGAACTCCTGCCAAACTTAGTGTAGGTGCGGCCATTTTTTTTGGTAAGCATGGATTTGCTACTGCCGATTTGGAGTTTATTAATTATGCCAAAACCCATTTAAGTTCAATTGAGTTTTCGATGGATTCGGAAAATTACTATATAAGTACCAATTACAGCAAAGAACTAAATGTAAAAACGGGCATGGAATGGCGTATTTCTCCTTTGAGGCTACGAGCCGGGTATAGCTTAAATGCTGTTCCTCAAAATGAAGATTCTAACCTGCAATTCTCATCACAATCGTTCTCGGCAGGTGCCGGAGTACTGCTTAATCAATTTTTCGGTGATTTTGCGCTTGTTTATAAGCAAAATAAATCCCAATATGCTCCGTACTTGCTATCGGATTTTAGTGAACCGGTAGTTGATCTTAAACTCAACAGGGTATCGCTTATTTTTACTGTAGGGTATAAGTTTTAGTATGGATGTTAGGCGTTAGGTATTGGCTGTTAGGGTTGCCATAATTTTAGTAGTTAGTTCCTGAGCATTGCATTGGTCGGCTTCGATACGAATATGTGCTTGTTGGTAGATGGCTATTCGTTGTGCATAAAGCTCTTGTAAATTGGTTGTTGCATTTTGCAGCAATAGCGGTCTGGTTTTCTCTTTCTCAATCCTTTGTATAAGTGCTTCGGGTGCTATATCCAAAAACACGGTAATACCGGTTTTATTCATAATATCTATTCCATTATAATGGCAAGGTGTTCCTCCACCGGTGGCAATTATGGCCGGTTTATTTGTAGCCAATTCCTGTAGCTTTGCTGCTTCTAGCTGCCTAAAGTAGTCTTCTCCTTTTAACTCAAAAATGGCTTTAACCGTGGCTCCTTCATGTTTTTCAATTACACTATCTAAATCCAAAAATGGGCAATGTAGTTGCTTAGCGAGCAATTTGCCAACCGTAGATTTGCCACTGCCCGGCATACCAATTAAGTAGATGTGCTTATTCATGCAAAAGTTCTTGTACCTCCTCTTTAGACGGTACATCATTTACATGCCATTTTCCTAGCACCGTACCATCTTGAACCAGCATTAATCCCGGGTTGGAGCGTATCATGGCTTTAAGCACGGTGGCATCGGCATAAAAATAGGGTATGGGCAGTTGGTATTGGTGCCTAAATTGTTCAAAATCGCTGGCCGAAGAAGCCGTTATGGCCATGGCCTGCACTTGCGGCAGGCTATTAATTAACGAAACTATTTCGTTCATTTTGTCCTTTCGGGCGTTCTCTACATTATAAGCAATAAAAAACAGCCGGGTGCCTTGCAACGATTCCTGGGTGTAATCACCAATATCTTCGTTCCACACATTATAATCAGTAATGCTGGGGATGGTTTTATTTGCATTGGTAATGCGGTGCGACACATACGTATAGCCTTCTTTTTCGGGTAAATACTCTGATGACACTATTTTTTTACCGTCTTTTTCGAACACATATTCAAAAATGGGTTGCTCTTCGGGTATCATATTGGCAGCTATATTGTCGCCAACAGCATAGGGCCTGAAATCTATGGGGGGTAGATGACGCAAGGCGTAAATGCCAACATAAATAGATAGCAAGGTACTTGCTGTTACCAGGTAAAAGTTTATTTTTTGTGGAAGATACTGTGTTAGGTACTCTTTTCGAATAAAAATATAAGCAATTAAAAACACCAGTACTACATCCTTTCCAAACGATTGCCAGGGAGTTAAAGGGATGGCATCGCCAAAGCACCCACAGTCGGTAACTTTATTAAAATAGGCTGAGTAAAAGGTAAGAAATGTAAAAAAAACAATAATTATACTGAGTGCCCAAGCGGTAATTTTCATGCGGTAATGCAATATTAAGGCAACACCCAGCACAATTTCGAGTACAATTAATATAAAACCAATGGGTAAGGCAAATGGAATAAACCACTCAAAAAAATGGGCAAAATCACCGGAAAACACCTCAAAGTACTCTTCCATTTTTATTTGCGTACCCATGGGGTCAACCAGTTTTACACCGCCCGAAAAAATAAACAAGCCGCCTACTAAAAAGGCTATCAGTTTATCAAGTATTTTCATTATTGTTTAGTTTAATAAGTGCAAAAACAGCATAGTTTATCATATCTCGGTAGTTTCCATCATAGCCTTCCGATACAATGGTTTTGCCTTGGTTATCTTCTATTTGTTTTACCCGTAATAGTTTCATTAGTATAATATCGGTAATGGAACTCACCCGCATATCGCGCCAGGCTTCGCCATAATCGTGGTTTTTGTTTACTAATAACGCAAGTGTTGTTTTTACCTCTTCATCGTAGTAATTCATAAGTTCATCAATGGGCAGTTCCATCCTGTTGTCGTCCTGTAACCTAAGTTGGATAAGGGCAATAATTCCGTAATTAATGATAGCCACAAATTCTCCATGTATGCCATCGCCTACTTTAGAAGTTCCTTTTTCTTGTATAGAACGAATCCGATTTGCTTTAATAAAAATTTGATCGGTTATAGAAGATAACCTTAAAATGCGCCAGGCAGTGCCGTAATCGGTCGCTTTCTGTAAAAACAACTTACGGCACTCGGCCAAAATAGTTGTATACTCTTTTTCGGTAGATAACTTCAATGTGCTATGATTGATTAATTTTGAACTCTCAAACTACTACACTTACAAAAGTGATAAAAGAAAGCTTAAATTCATCAAAATTTACCTTTAACATTAAGGGCAAGCTTTGGGAGTTAAACGAACCCAAGGTAATGGGTATTATAAATGCTACTCCCGATTCGTTTTATGCTCAAAGCCGAACGTCCACTAAATCGCAAGTAGTGGCCAAGGCAGGCCAAATGCTTAACGAAGGAGCCGACCTGCTTGATATAGGTGGGTTTTCTACCCGCCCCAATGCGGAGCAGGTATCGGAAAGCGAAGAATTGAACAGGGTAATACCTTTGGTAGAAGCATTGGTAAGTGAATATCCGGAAGCCCTTATTTCGGTTGATACGTTTAGAGCCAAAGTGGCTTGGGAGGCGGTACAGGCAGGTGCCAGCCTGGTAAACGATGTGTCGGGAGGGCAAGCCGATGAGGCCATGTTTAGTACAGTAGCCCGGTTAAAGGTGCCTTATATTTTAATGCATATGCAAGGCACGCCAACCACCATGATGCAACACACCCACTACCAACACCTTGTAAACGATATTGCCTTGTATTTTAGCCAACGTACGCAGGCATTGTTGGCATTGGGGCATACCGATATTATTATTGACCCCGGCTTTGGTTTTTCGAAAACGTTAGAACAAAATTACACCCTCCTAAACAGTTTAAACCACTTACAAAAAGTAGGGTTTCCGGTATTAATAGGTGTATCACGTAAAAGTATGATTTATAAATTGCTTAAAACTACCCCCGAAATGGCGCTTAACGGTACAAATATGCTTAACTTCGCTGCATTAGAGCGAGGTGCTTCTATTTTGCGGGTTCATGATGTTAAAGAAGCCAAAGAAACGATTACATTATTTAATGCACTACAACATTGATTTTACTGTTTAAAATCGGGTTTTTAGATATTAGTTGGTTGGATATCCTGGATATTTTGGCCGTTAGTTTTTTTATGTATCAGTTGTATAAATTGATGCACGGAAGTGTGGCCATTAAAATTTTCCTGGGGGTGCTTTCGCTTTACCTCTTTTACCTGGTAGTAAAGGCAGCCCAAATGGAACTGTTAGCTTCTATATTGGGGCAATTTATGAGTGTAGGTGTATTGGCTACCATTATCTTGTTTCAACAAGAAATCCGGAAATTTTTATTGGTAATAGGTAAATCTACTTCGTTTAAAAGTGGCGATAGTTTTTTTCGGTCGTTTGCTATTTGGAAAAAAAATGAAGATGACCTTTTTGTAGTTTCACCGGTAATAGATGCCATAAAGGCTATGAGTGGAACAAAAACCGGAGCATTAATTGTTTTTACGCGCGATTCGGAGCTTAAGTTTTATGTAGATTCGGGCGATTTAATTGATGCTGAAATTTCGAACAGGCTGCTTTTAGCCATTTTCAATAAGTACAGTCCGCTGCACGATGGAGCCGTAATAATTTATAAAAACAGAATTAGAGCTGCCCGTTGTATTTTGCCGGTATCGGAAAACGATAACTTGCCGGCTCAGTTTGGATTGCGCCATAGAGCAGCCGTAGGTATGAGCGAAATTACCGATACGCTTATTGTAATTGTTTCGGAAGAAACAGGAGAAATGAGTGTGGCCGAACATGGCGAAGTTACCCACAATTTATCAGGTATGGAAATCAGGCAGCGCATTATTGAGTACTTAACTACCCACCCCGAAAGTACAGATGAAACCAAGTTGGAAGAACCTCAGGATAAGGAAGAGGCTACCCCGGAGGCGGAAGCCATTATAGCCTATACCGAACAGGCTGAGAAATCGGCTTAGGTTACACAAGCAATTCCCCACAGTTGGGGCAATAATTGGCAGCCCCGCTAATTTCTTTTGTTTTACAGTGGTTACATACCTGCGTAGGCACTTGTTGTACTTTGCCTAATTCGGCAGTAACAATTCCTGTAGGAACGGCAATAATTGCGTAGCCCAATATCATTACCAGGGCAGCAATGGTTTGGCCGGCAATGGTTACCGGAGCAATATCGCCATACCCCACTGTGGTTAATGTTACAATGGCCCAATAGATAGAGCGTGGAATACTGGTAAAGCCATTTTTGCCTCCCTCTACAATATACATTACGGTACCCATAATAACAACAATAATGCTTACGGCAGTAATAAAAACAACTATTTTAGGCCTGCTGGCTTTAAGAGCTTGCCTTAATTGAGAAGCTTCGCCTACAAATCTGCCCAGTTTAAAAATTCTAAATACCCTAAGCAGCCTAAAACTGCGTAATACAATAAGCGAGTGGGCTCCCGATACTACCAGGGCCAGGTAAGTGGGTAAAGTAGATACTAAATCAATGAGGCCATAAAAGCTAAACACATAGGCTTTCTTTTTAGGGCTAACCCATAAGCGAAGGGCATACTCAACGGTAAAAAGCATAGTTAGCGCCCATTCCAGTAAGTTAAAATAGTTGCGGTACGATTGGTTAAGCGATTGAACACTCTCGAGCGAAACCACAATTATGCTTACCAAAATAGCCACCAACAGGCCTACATCAAAAGCCTTGCCCCAGTAGGTATCGGCTTCAAATATAATAATGTACAGCTTTTGTTTAAGCGATTTAGTGCTCACTGGTTTTTGGGGGTTAATATGAAAACGTGTTGCGTGTTTTCTTCAATGGTTTTTGGATTGATTAATTGAGGCCTGTAGTTAACATCAACAAACATTTGAGCTTGATCCTGGTAATGGGGGCTTTGCAGCCTGCCCGATTGGCCGGTAGGAATAATACCCATGGCACCTTCCATATCGCTTAAATCGATTACTGTGCGTACCGCGGGGCCGGCTACTACTTTAAATATACCTGAGGTATCCATGGCAAACATTTGGTTGTTTATAACTTCGTTGCCTCCCTTACTAGGAAAAGGGCCTACATTAAATTTTTCTGCCAGGCCTCCCAGTTGCCCAAATGGGTGGTTATGGGTAAGGGTATGAATTTTTCCCCATTTCCAGTCCGGTATATTTGTGCTCTCAAAATTTTTCACCAGGGTTTTTATGGTTGCACCCAGGCTTTTTTTAATGATATCGAACCTGGTTTCTTTGGTATCGGTGGTCAGGTCGTCCCACCAAACCGATTCCTTGTTTTTAAGCAAGGTTAAAAAACTAGATTTGAGCAATGAAGTTTCGTTAATGGCTTTCAGGCTTTCCATGCCCAGTTCATCGTGCATGGTGTAATATTGTATCCAGGCAAGCCAGGTGTAATGAAAAGAGGGTATTACCTGATTAATTTGGTGGTCACCATCCCATTTTTTGTAATTTTCATAAAGTTCTCCGGGTAGTTTTAGCTGGTGTTGGTCTAAGATGTCCGATAGTACCCGAGCGGTTTCGGCTTGTACATCCGAAGTTACATTGCCAGCCATGCGTTTGCTGTCCTCCTGTGTCCAGGGAGTAGTTTGTTGTTCAATAAGTGCTACAATTTTGCCGGCACGGTCGCGGGGGTAATAATAACCAGGGTATAAGATGCCATCTACTGAATCGGGCTGGTTGTTAGCAGAGTACACATAGCCCCAGGGCGGGTTTTCGGCTTGTGGATTTTTTGTAAAAGGGTAATAGCCCAAAATTTCATCTGTTCCGGAACTTCCATCGAGTAACAGTTTAGAGTTAACTTGGGCAGGCCTAATGGGTAGCTTAGCACTTGCCCACCAAGCAATATTGCCTTCGGTATCGGCATACATTACATTTAGGCCGGGAGCTTCTATCATGGCTGCACCGGAGCGGGCATCGGCCAGCGTTTCAATATGGTTAAGTTGGTAAATAGCTGCAAGCAAATCTTTTGAAAAATGCAGGTAGCTCCACCAGGCCGATATAGGTTGTTTGCTTGGGCTGTCAGTAAAAAAGATGTCGTTTACCACTGGCCCATGGCTGGTACTGCGCACCGTAATAGTTACCGGCTGGCTGTCTTTTACCGTAATGGTTTCGGTACGTTGCTTCAGGGGTTCCCATTGGTTATTTATCCATGCCTGGTCGTTGCTGTTGTTTAAGCGCTCGGTATAAAAGTCCACATCATCGTTTTCGAACATGGTAAGGCCAATTACGGCTTTGTGGTTATGTCCCAACAACGCAAAAGGCACCCCTGCCAGGTAGTGGCCATAATGCATAAATCCGGGGTACTCCAAGTGGGCTTCGAACCACACCGAAGGTTGGCTATAGCCAATATGGGTATCGTTTTCAAACACAGGCTTGCCCGATTTAGTTTTGTCGGGGCCTAGTATCCAACTGTTGCTGCCAATTAAGAGTGGGATAGGTAGTTTGTCCAATACTTGGGTAAGCTGTGTAAGCGTGGTGTCGGGCGTATAGGGGTGATTTTTAATGCGGACAGCTTCTTTGGTCGTAACAAGGGCTAAATCTTGCAGGTACTGTGAGCCATGTTGCTGTGCCAACCGGGTAAGGATGGGGTCTATTTTAAACCCTTCGGCAAACCCAAACGACATATACCCGGCTGCATTAAAGGCATCTTCTACACTAAAAGGTTCGGGTGTAATGCCTAGTATGGCAAATTCAAGTGGTAGTTTTCCTTGACTTATAAATAAATTAATGCCTTTAAAATAAGCCAGAGCGGCTTGCTTATGTGGTCTATCGCTTTGCATAAAGGTGTTGGCCAATTCTTCCGATTTTTGAGCAATTCCCAAGGTTCTAAACAGTTTGTCAACTTCCAACATATCGTGTCCAAAAATTTCCGATAACCTGCCTTTGGCTACCCTGCGGATAAGCTCCATTTGAAAAAGCCTTTCTTTGGCATGTATATAGCCCAAGGCCAGGTAGGCATCGTGCTGGTTAGCGGCATAAATATGAGGGATACCGTAGGTGTCGTATTTAATTTCAACTTTTTGTTTCAACCCGGCCAATGCAAGTTGGCCATCATAGGTGGGAGCAAAACTTTTGAACTTATAAAAGGCATACCCTCCGGCTATTACCAGTAGAATAAACAAGGCGATAAGTATTTTTTTTAGCATAACCTTTAAATTATTTGCCTAATGTATTCAAATAATAAGGTTTGCACAACTTTTGATAAAAATATTGGGAACTTAAATTATACAAAAAGGAGCCGAAGCCCCTTTATGTATGCAATACCTACCTAAACGATAATGCTGTTGTGTTAATTTGAGTAGTTTTATTTTGAGTATTTAACTGTACCAGGTTGTTCAACTAGTATGCCAGAAATAAAATTATGGTTAAATAGACCTTAGAGGGGGTTTTGATAAAAGGCTGTGTTCGATGGCGAACAGTTTGTGCAAAACTGAACAGGTAAAAGTTAAAAATAAGCCCATACATTTGGTTTGGTAAAAGTTACAATTACCTTACTTTTGCACCACCCATATTGGTAGGGGAATTGCCCCCGCAAAACAGCAAAAAAACGATAAAATGAGTGTTTTAGTTAATAAAGATTCCAAGGTAATAGTACAAGGCTTTACTGGTTCGGAGGGTACGTTTCATGCCGGCCAAATGATAGAATACGGTACCAATGTAGTTGGTGGAGTTACTCCGGGCAAAGGCGGGCAAACTCATTTAGACCGGCCGGTATTTAATACGGTGGCAGATGCTGTTAAAACTGCGGGTGCTAATGTGTCTATTATATTTGTGCCACCGGCCTTTGCAGCCGATGCCATTATGGAGGCAGCCGAAGCCGGCATTAAAGTTATAGTAGCCATTACCGAAGGTATTCCTACCAAAGATATGATGATGGCCAAGGAGTATATTAGCAATAAAGATGTAACCCTAATTGGGCCAAACTGCCCCGGAGTAATTACACCCGGTGAGGCCAAAGTGGGTATTATGCCCGGGTTTGTATTTAAAAAAGGGAAAATAGGTATTGTTTCAAAATCGGGTACGCTGACTTACGAAGCTGCCGACCAGGTGGTAAAATCGGGCATGGGTATTTCGAGCGCCATTGGTATTGGAGGCGATCCTATTATTGGTACTTCTACCAAGCAAGCGGTAGAGCTGTTTATGAACGACCCCGAAACAGAGGGCATTGTTATGATTGGTGAAATTGGAGGTAATTACGAAGCTGAGGCCGCTCGTTGGATACAAGCACAAGGCAACCCTAAACCCGTAGTTGGGTTTATAGCCGGGCAAACGGCTCCTAAAGGGAAACGCATGGGCCATGCAGGGGCTATTATCGGAGGTGCCGATGATACTGCTGAAGCCAAAATGCGCATTATGAAAGAGTGTGGCTTGCATGTGGTTGCTTCTCCGGCCGATATTGGTGAAGTAATGGCTCAGGTAATGAAAGGCTAGTAAGCCAGCACCCCCGGAAAAATGGAAAACCTGGGTTTAACCATTTTACTTTGGCTTGGCTATTTTTCGCTGGGGCTTATGCTTATCGGGTTGTTTCGACCTTGGTACATGCTTTGGTGGGAACATACACAAACACGAATGCGTGTGATTAACTTATATGGAGGGGTAGCTCTTGCCATGTTTTTCATGCGCTTTATCTTATCCTTATTTTTTTAGTGCAGTATCTATGGCCAATACTTGCGGTATAAGCAATTCTTGTTCATTGTTTTTTATAGT
>JALWRJ010000319.1 GCA_026994125.1 Cyclobacteriaceae bacterium
ATTTAGATGCACTCATCCAAGCACAATCAACCCATGAAACTACTGAGCTAACCAGCGAAGAAATTGAACAGTTGGAGTTGGAAGTACAACGCACCAAAGAAAAGATTGATCGCATTGGCAGTATAAACCCCATGGCATTAGAAGCCTATGACGAAATTAAAGAGCGCTATACGTTTATTCAGGGTCAAAAAGAGGATTTGACCAATGCCAAAGAATCGCTTATATCTACTATCCAAGAAATAGATTTGGTAGCCAAAGCTACTTTTTTGGAAGCTTTTGAAAAAATTGAGCAAAATTTTATAAAAGTGTTTAGGTCTTTATTTACCGAACAAGACCAATGCGACTTGTACTTAACAGACCCGGCCAACCCACTGGAATCGGGTATCGAAATTATGGCCAAACCAAAAGGTAAAAAACCATTGAGTATCAACCAATTATCGGGAGGCGAAAAAACCCTTACGGCTACATCACTCCTGTTTGCCATTTACCTGCTTAAACCCGCCCCGTTCTGTATTTTTGACGAAGTAGATGCTCCCCTGGATGATGCAAACATTGATAAATTCAATAATATCATTCGTGATTTTTCAAATGAATCACAATTCATAATTGTTACTCATAATAAACGAACCATGAGCAGCACAGATATTATTTACGGTGTTACTATGGTCGAACAAGGAGTTTCAAGAGTAATTCCGGTTGATATTCGGGAACTCGTCTAATTAGGGCTTGCTGAAAAACGTCTTTCTTATTTACTATCAGTTTGTTAACTTCAAATTTAGGGATTAAAGTGCAAGCTTTTTAAAACAAAACACTTAAAACCCTTGCACTTAAAAATTTTAGAAAATTGATTTTCTAAAATTTTTGACTAGTCGCAAGCCATAATTAAAATTAGCTTCTATACCCCTATAAAACTTCATTGCCTTAGCGGTGCATTACAATGAGTTTCTTATAGGCCAACGCACCCTGCTTACTATGAATAACCAGGTAGTAAATTCCATTGGGAATATCGTGGGTATCAAACTCATAAGCACCCTGAACAAAACGGAATTGCTCCGAGGCAAACTCTACACCTCTTTGATCTACAATTTTCCAACTAAGTTCACCACTCAATGCATCGGTCGTTTCAAAATGCAATATACCTGCCACCGGGTTAGGGTACATCTCAATGGCTTCTGCAGCATGTGTAAGCACCCCTTCTAAGCCAAGTATTAATGGTGGATCTTTAGGATCGGTAATTTTAGCATAGCCTACCTGGTAAATTTCGCCCGGTACACTACCATCAGTTTTTTCTTGTACAAACACAACCACAGCCAGGTTATTATTGCTGTAAAGGGGTACATCTATTACCCAATCAAGTTGCGAAGAAAATTTATCTCCTGTAACAAAAGGGCCTTCACGGGTAAAGCCGGCCGGGTTAGGCAGCATTTTTTTCACAACGTTATAAATAGTATCTGCCACTCCATTCCCGCCAGGCAATGCAATTTTCTCTTCTATAATTACAGTTTGTACAATAATAGAAGTGCTTATGTCTTTCTTAGCTTCAATATCCCATTTAACACTTACCGATTTGCTATCGCTCGGTAATAAACTAATGTTTACATCAAATTGAGGATCTACCAATGAACGTTTCTCTAGCAAACTAAGGCCAAAAATCTGGGATCCTTGGTATTGGTTACCATCCAACACTGTATTATTGGTTTGCGAAATTTCGTAGGTATTAGCCCGAGTTACCGGTTCAGTTTTATTACCCACATAAATAGAGTCTTCTTCAGGAAAAGGAATATGGTAATCCAGGTAAATAAAATCCAACGGATTCAAGCTTTGGTAATTTTCCATGGTTTGGTAAAACCCAGCAGATCCTGTATTGGTTAGGCTGGTAAAGTTTTCAACTAAGGTCAGCCTGTCACGGTTCCTGATATTAACATTATCAAAAGCAAACCCATCTTTTAATTCACCAACAGGTATAGAGCCAAACGCAACTCGTAAACGCACCTGCGAGCGATCGGCCACAGGAATATCGTCTAAGAAAAAACGTGAAGTAACCCATTGGCCGGTGCTACCGCTCCATCCGTTTAACCCGTTGCCTGGGTTGGCCAAAATACCATTTTGGTTATACCAATTAATACCTTCATCTACCTTACCTAAGGGCAACCATGTAATGCCTCCGTTGGTAGAGTATTGTATTAAAGCGCCATCCAATCCTTCATTGGTTTCATTCCAGGTATCTAACGATATCATAGGTCTTTCCAACCCACTTAAATCAAAGCAAGGAGCATTTACATACGATTGTTCATTATTATAATAGGTTCCATTATTTCCACCTGTCCACCAGGCATTTGCACCATCCGAAGCCGAATTAATAATGGCTCCGGTGGGCGTTCCTAACACCCAACTAGTATCACTTATAATGTCAGCACCGGCCACCCATCCATGTCCTGCATTTTCAAAGCTTTCTAAGTATTCATCGGTAATATTAACTGTAGTGTATGGGAAAATAGATATTGTTTGTGTATCGGTTGCTTTACACCCTTTATCGGTAGTGGCCGTTACCATAGCTGAGTAACTTTGGAAAGCCGGATAGGTATGTGTAGCACCAGGTACTGCAGCGGTAGACTCAACCACCCCATCGCCATACGACCAACTATAATCTACAATTGGGCTGGGTATTTGTGTACCCCAATCAATGGTAGCAGCAAAGGTTGTAGCATCTCCATTACAGAACGATTCGGCCTCAAATGTTACCATGGGTACAGCACCAAAGAACGCATTTTGTGTCGAAGTAGAAGTACAACCCTGCCCCGTGGTCACAGTTAGGGTAATGTTATAATCTCCTTCGTCCGCAAATATCACTTGCGGATTTTGGTCGGTACTTACCTGAAACGCTGAACTACCAACTAACTGGAATTTCCAATCCCATTGCACTATGCTTCCCCCAAACGGGCTACTGTCTATGCTAGATATATCTGTAAATACTATAGGACTATCCACACAGAAATTGCCAATTTCAAAATCGCTGTTAGGCCCTGGGTACACTTTAATAAAGCGTGTTTTCGTAGAAACTGCACCTAAGGTATTCGTATAAGTATAGGTAATATCGTATAAGTTAGAGGTCAATCCATCTGTATTAATAAAGAACTCTCCACCACTAATTGTAATCGCAGCTTGCATTTCGGGGATAGAACTTGAAAAACTACCCGACTGGCCAGTTGAAATATCCGGAAGACCAATGAGTTTTAGCATAGCCACATTACTACATATTTCCACCTCATCATTTGTGTTAATCGTTCCTGTTTCAACCGTAAAATCAATAGTAGTAATCGGGTTTACAATTACATCAAACGAATCAAAATTAGTACAACCTGTAGCTGAGTTAGTAAAGGTATATTTAATGGTGTTAACAGCTGGTGTTAAATTCGCTATGTTCGGATTAAACATATCACCTACCACACCCGGACCGCTAAATACACCTGTACCTCCTGCCGTAGGAAAACCCGTTAATTGAACAGGGGGCGCATCTTCCTGGTACACCGGATTAAGGCCTGTAAGCAGTACTTCCGGCAACTTATTTACAGTAATAACGGCCTCATCAAAGGTTATTCCACAGGTAGTACCCGGGTTAGCCGAGGTTAAACGTACTACTACAGTAGCACCATTCAATTTATCATTTGGCCCGGGGTTGTAATTTGTTACCGAACTACTGGCGTTATCAAAGGTTCCATCTCCGCCACTAACTATGCTCCAGGTGCCTGATGATACCGAACCATATACCAAACCATTCAACAGCCCAACTTCATTTTCACAAATCTGAAAATCAGCCCCTGCATTTACTTTCGCAGATTCATCAATGGTTATATTAATATCATCAAACACCGCAGTACAAGGTGCCGATGGCCCATCCGGATCGTTTGTAAGTAAGCGCAAAACAACCACCGTATTTACATCAGAAACATCCGGTGCATACGAAGCGGTAACCGTGTTACCAGTTACCGAACTAGCAGATAATGAACCGTTTCCATTGATTACTTGCCACACACCTGACGTAGCCCCCCCCCCAATAGTACCGGCTAAAGGTATAGAGGAAGGCTCACAAATAGCATAATCGGCAGGTACAGATACAGTGGCTATCGGGTTTACTGTAACTGTTATAGTTACCGGGTTGCCCGTACAACCTGCAGCATTGGGGGTTATGGTGTAATCCACAGTACCAGAATTTACTCCATCTATTGTACTGAGTGTTTGCGCAATTATTGACCCGGCACCATTTGATTGTCCGGAAACATTCGATGAAGATGATACCACCCAAGTATATGTTGTTGTAGGAAGTCCATTTGTTGTTGTAATGCTTACATTAGTTGTTTGCCCACTACATATTGTCTCATCAGATGCTGTAATTACAGGTTCACTACTAATGGGAACTGTTATAGTAAATGGAGAGCCTTCACAGTTATTTCCGGCCATAGCTGTTGGTATTACGGTATAAACTGCATTAAGTGTACCTCCTGTAAAATTCATTAAGGTTTCTATTATATTTCCTGTGCCGGATCCTGCACCACCTATTAACCCCAATGGATAATTTGCTGTCCAGGTAAAAGTACTTGGAATACTATTGTTACCATCAATATTATTTTGAAGGTCGATATTAAATAAAGTATTGCTACATGAAGCAGCTTCAGTTTTTGTGGTTCCGATAGGTTTAAGTTCTACCCCGACTACCGCATTCGTACTGGTTACCGTATTGGCGCAGTTGCCCCCACTCGTTACGTCTACCGTATAGGTGGCCGCATCTGCGGCTGTTACGCTCGCTATCGTGT
>JALWRJ010000320.1 GCA_026994125.1 Cyclobacteriaceae bacterium
GGTAAGCGCAAACCCTAAAATTACCAACGCAAAAATAAGAATACCTTGAGCAAATTGTGCATAAATTAAGGGCTCCAACTCCCCTGCTTTAAACAACTTATACAAGGAAATATTTTCGACTACCATATCTAAAGCATACCGCACCACCTGGGCAGGCAATATTTGAAAAATAATGGTAAGCACCGTAAACACCACCCCTAACAACAAGTGGTACTTATACCGCAACAGGTATTTGTTTAAATGATTAAGCTCCTTCAAAATAGTTCGGTTGCATATATTCTAATATCTCTGCTACAATAGTGGGTAAAAACCCCTATTTTTGCACTCGAAAAAGCTAGCGCTTCCTATTTGTAGCGTACAAAGCTAGCACAATTATTTAACCAAGTAATAAATAAATGTCAGCAGTAAAAGAAATTGAAACCCCGGCCTCCACCTCTATTTTTGAAATGGTTGGAAACATGGGTCACGAACAATTAGTTTTTTGTAACGATGAAGCCACAGGTTTAAAAGCTATTATTGGCATCCATAATACTGTTTTAGGGCCTGCCTTAGGGGGCACTCGCATGTGGAACTACGCTTCGGAACAAGAAGCCGTAACCGATGTATTGCGTTTATCAAGAGGCATGACCTACAAAGCCGCCATTAGTGGGCTAAACTTAGGCGGAGGCAAAGCCGTAATTATTGGCGATGCTACTAAAATAAAAAACGAAGCGCTTATGCGCAGGTTTGGCCGTTTTGTAGATAGCCTGGGCGGCCGTTACATTACTGCCGAAGACGTAAACATGAAAACCAAAGACATGGAATACGTACACATGGAAACCGAGCATGTAACCGGTATTCCTGAAGCTATGGGAGGCAGTGGCGACCCTTCGCCTGTTACAGCCTATGGCGTATATATGGGCATAAAGGCTTCGGCAAAAAAAGTTTATGGCAGCGATAGTCTAAAAAATAAATCGGTGGCAGTGCAAGGCGTTGGACAGGTGGGCATGTATTTGGTAGAACACCTGGTAAAAGAAGGCGCCAAGGTATTTATTACCGATATTAACCAGGAAAAATTAAAACTAGTAGCCAAAAACACCGGTGCTCAGGTGGTTAGCATGGACGAAATTTACGACTTAGATGTTGATATTTATTCGCCATGTGCCTTGGGAGCAACCGTTAACGATGAAACCATTCCTCGTTTAAAGGCTAAAATTATTGCCGGAGCTGCCAACAACCAGCTACAAAACGAAGCAAAACATGGCTATATGCTACTTGATTACGGCATTACCTATGCCCCCGATTTTTTAATTAATGCCGGTGGCTTAATAAACGTAGGAGCCGAATATTACGGCACCTACAACCGCGAAGCTACACTTAAACAAACCGAAGGAATTTATGACACGTGTATGCGCATATTTAGCTTGGCCGAAGCCGAAAAAATAGCCACACAAGAAGCCGCTATTAAAATAGCGGAGCAACGAATTGAAGCCATGGGTAAAGTAAAACTATCGTATTAATTTTTTTATAAACAAGGCAAATACATACGCGTATTTGCCTTATTTTCGTTCTTTATTTAGTTATAAAATGCTTAACAGACGCACCCTTAGAATTAAAGCTATGCAAAGTTTATTTGCATACAAGCATTGTAAATCGGCCAATTACAACCTGGCACTACAACAATTGCACGATGCCTTTATGCCCGATTTAAACTCCATGGAAGTGCAAGACAAAGCACTCCTGAAAACCCAGGACAAAGAAGCTACGGAGCTCTTTAAAAAGCATTATAAAACTAAAAATGCCAACGTTTTTGAGGGCAGCCACCCCAAAATTAACTCCGAAGTAATGGCCGCCATTGCCTCATATTACCACATGCTTGAAAAAGACAGGCACGCCCTAAAAGACGAAATGCTAAAAGGGGTTGTTAAACTGGCCGGCCAATATGCCTGGATATTGCAACTACCCGTAGCCCTGGCGCAAGTTGCCTCCAACGAAAAAGTAAAAAAAGGAACCCCACCATACACTAACTTTACTGCCAATAAAATTATAAACACCCTGGCCAATAGCACGCAGTTGCAAGCGGCCGTAACCAAATGTACGCAAAGTTGGGACAACCATACCGATGAACTAAAAAGTTGGTTGCGAAACCTGGTAAAAACAGATGAGGTAGTAAACGAATACCTTAAACTGGAAGCCCCTGATTTTGAAAAAGACAAAGAAGCCCTGCTTTATCTAGTAAAAAGCATCTTGTTTAAGAGCGAAATTGTAAACGATTTTTTTGAACTCATCGACTTACGTTGGTCCGAAGACAAGGCCATTCTAAAAAGCCTGGTTGTAAAAACCATTAAAAACCTGGCAGAAGGTGAAGATTTTGAACTTTTAGCACTATCGTACAACTGGGATGAAGACCTGGAGTTTTTTAAAACCATTTACGATACAACCCTGGCCGAAGAAGATACGTATGAGGAATTGATTGCAACCAAATCGAAAAACTGGGATATTGACCGGATAGCCTCCACCGATATAATTATGTTAGAAATGGCCATCCAGGAAATGATTCAATTCCCATCAATTCCTGTTAAAGTTACCATTAACGAGTACATTGAAATATCGAAAAAATACAGTACACCTAAAAGCAAGCAATTTGTAAATGGTGTTTTAGATGTAATTGCAGTAGATTTGCAAAAGCAAGGTATCATTAAGAAAAGCGGAAGAGGATTAATTGACAATAAATAGAAAGTTATGAGCAAAAAATCGAATTCATTATTTACCTTTTTGGTAGGAGCAGCTGCCGGAGCAGCTTTAGGCATTTTATTTGCCCCCGATAAGGGTTCAAGCACACGCAATAAGTTGTCGTACAACCTGGATAAGTACAAAGCCATGCTCGAAGAAATGGTAGAGGAACTTATCGAAAGCTCAGAAGAACCCATTAGCCAGGCCAAAACTAAAGGCGAACAAGTGGTAAACGATGCCAAAGAAAAAGCCGAACAGCTATTGGCCGATGTAGATGAACTGATTGAACAAATTAAAGAAGAAGATTAACAATTAAACATAAAATAAATATGAAAACAATAGTGTTAAAAGCAATTGTATTAGTGGTATTGGCAGGAGGTTTTACGGCCTGCAGCGATAGCGCATCAGAGAAAAAAATAGCTGCATTAGAGAGTAGGTTGAAAGAGTTGGAAGCTAACAAAACAGCTAACCCTCAACCAGCCAAACCAACCAAGCAGCCCGATGTAAAACCCGAAGGCCCCATACCTGCCTTTGAGTGGGAAGCAACCGAACACGATTTTGGCACCATTAACGAAAATGATGTTGTAACCTACACATACAAATTTAAAAACACCGGAGAATCTCCCCTCATCATCGAAAGCGTGCGTCCTTCTTGCGGTTGTACTGCCCCTAATTGGTCCAAAGCTCCTATACCCGTAGGTGGCGAAGGTTTTGTAGAAGTTAAATTTGATAGCAAAGGCAAAAAGAATGCACAAAATAAAACAGTAACTGTTACCGCCAATACTTGGCCCAAGCAAACTGTTTTACGCTTTAAAACATTTGTTACGCCTAAGAGCTAAGTCCAAATGTTAGTACAAGTATTAGCACAAGCTACTCCCCCACAAGGTGGGGGAAATTTTCAAATCATTCTTTTTGTAGGCATGGCAGCGGTAGTGTATTTTTTTATGATTAGGCCGCAGCAAAAAAAACAAAAGGAACAGAAAAAATTTATTGAAGAAATAAAAAAAGGAGATAATGTGGTAACCATTGGTGGCTTACACGGCAAAGTATATGCCGTTGATGACGCCACCATTACCCTGGATGTGGACAAAGGAACCAAGTTGGTATTCGAAAAGTCATCCATCTCGTTAGAAGCTAGTAAAGTAAAGCAATAATTATTGGAAAAGTTTTTAGCCGTACTTAACCAGTTTTTACGGTTTCAAAAACCGGACAACCTTAAGGTAGTAGTTTACTGTATTTTAACAGCTACTACCTTTTGGCTTTTTAGTGCCCTAAACAAAAACTATAATGCTTCGGTTAATTATCCGGTACATTGGCTGTTCGATACCCAACAATTTATTGTAACTCAAGAACTACCCGAGCACATTCAAATAAACGTAAGTGGTTTAGGCTGGAACTTACTACGCGCCAATTCCGGCATAGGACTAAACCCACTTAACATAAGGCTGCCCGACCCGGCTGGCCAAAAAGCACTTCCAGGTTCGTTTTTCGCTAATCAAATATCCGAAGGACTGGATGAGCTGAATTTAAACTACATCATTCAAGATTCGCTCTATTTTCATATCGATGTTAGAGTATCCCAATCTTTTCCGGTGTATATCGATAGTACACACATTGAGTTGGACGAAGGCTACCGAATTACAACCCCTATACAGTACGATACCGAATTAGTGGAGATTGAAGGGCCCAAACAACTTATATCGGCTATGCCAAAAGATACTTTTTGGGTAAAAGTAATTAAAACCAATATTGATGAGGATTTTGACCAGGAGGTTCCCGTACCCCTCGAAAACCCGGAGTTAATGGTAGCTAAACCCCAAACTATCCATGTAACTTTTGGAGTAAACAAATTTATTCAACAAGAAAAAGAAGTGCCCATCCATTATACCAACTTAGCATCCATAAAAAATATTTTTGTTAAAGATTCAACTATTACAGTTGCTTACCTGGTGCAGGAAAACCTGGCCGATTCTGTACAAAACGACATGTTTTATGTAGAAGCCAACTTTAATGATATTAACAAGGCAGATTCAACCCTTAACTTATCCCTT
>JALWRJ010000321.1 GCA_026994125.1 Cyclobacteriaceae bacterium
CCGGAGTAGTATTTGCCAATGTAAACGACCCCAATACGCTTATTTCGAATTTACAACCCGGTGTATATACATTCTCCTGGAACATCAGCAACGGATCGTGCCCTTCGCAATCCGATGAAGTGAAGGTAACCGTTGGAGGTGTGCCTGCTACCGTGGCTAATGCCGGTGGCCCGTATGCCGATGTTTGTGGTACTTCTACCAACTTAAATGCGAACACCATTACCAATGGTACAGGTATTTGGTCGCTAGTGGGCAGTGCGCCTAACTCGCCTAATATTGCCGATGAAACAGACCCCAATACGTCAGTTACCGGATTAATTTCAGGTACCTATACGTTTAGGTGGACTTCGTACGGTGGTCAGTTTTGCCCGGTAACTACCGATGATGCCGTAATAAATGTACTCGAACCGGCCGATGCAGGCCCCGACCAAGCCTTGTGCGATGTAACCAGCACTATTCTTACCGGAAATGCCGGAACATCGGGCACCTGGACACAAGTAGATGCAAATGCTCCGGTAACCTTAACCGTTACCTCTCCTAATTCAGTTACTGTAACCAATATGGTTATTAATAAAGTGTATGAATTTCAATATGCAATTACTTCAGGTATTTCTTGCCCTAATAGCTCCGATAATGTTTTTGTGCAAGTAGATGGCTTTGGAACCAATCCTTCAGCCGGTTCCGACCAAGAACTATGTGATGTAACATCTATTGCACTATCAGCTAACACTCCTGTTACAGGAGTAGGGCAATGGTCTAAGCTTTCGGGCCCTGCCGCAGGAAGTTTTGTAGATGCCAGTCAGGCTACTACTACTTTTACTAATCCAGGCTATGGTGTGTATGTATTTCAGTGGGAAGTAACTAACGGAAATTGTTCGTTTAGCGATGTGGTTCGCGTTGAAAATGCTGAGCCTCCCTCGCTTTCAAATGCCGGCCCTAACCAAACAAACGTTTGCCCTCCGGTTATTCAGTTGGCTGCAAACCTGCCTGCGGTCGGCTTAGGTACCTGGTCGGTAAATTCAGCCCCTCCGGGTTCTACTACTCCGGTATTCTCTTCTTTAATATTACCCGATGCTACAGTTACTCTGGTTGAACCCGGTACTTACGTATTCGATTGGACTATTACCAATGGTTCGGTTTGTACGCCCGAAGTATCTTCAGTAACTATTACCGTATCAAACTTAGCACCTACTACACCCGATGCCGGTCCCGACCAGGAATTGTGCAATGTTACTTCGGCTACCATGGCTGCTAATGCAATTAGTACAGGTACAGGTGCCTGGTCTTTGGTAAGCGGCCCCAATACGCCTACTATTACAAATCCGGCTTCTGAATCAACCACAATTACCGGTATGATAGCTGGAAGCTACATATTTAGTTGGACAGCCACCAGCAATGCGAATGACCCAGCCAACCCCTGCGTTTTAACCGATGAAGTAACCGTTAATATTTACGATACTCCAACCGTATCTAATCCAACACCTAGCATAAGCTACTGCCAGTTCGATACCTTTGTGTTAGGTGGCAATACCGCTACGGTGGGTACAGGTGTGTGGTCGCAGGTAAGTGGCCCAACTACAGTTTCTTTTGTAGATGCTACTAACCCTACCACCGAAATAACAGCCGTTGCCGTAGGTACCTATGTGTTTAAATGGTCTATTTCTAATGGAGCATGCACTACCAGCGAAGCAAACGAAACCATTACTGTAAATGCCCTACCGGCAACTCCGGCCATTACGGGCGATGCCGTAGTGTGTATGGGTGGTACCATTACCAACCTAACCAGTACAACAGGAACTATTCAGTGGTTTTCGTCAGACCCCTCAGTTGCTACTATAAATGCAACTACAGGAGAGGTAACTCCTGTAAGCTCGGGCGATACCAATATTACTTATAAGGTAACCGATGGTAATATCTGTTCAGCAACTTCCGACCCCTTTGTGGTTACCGTAAACGGTGTAACCGGAGGTACCATAGCAGCCGATCAGGCTATTCCATCAGGTGCCGATGTAAATGCTTTTACCGAAACGGTGGCTTCATCGGGTGAAGGTACATTATCTTACCAATGGCAAATAAGCACGACCAGTGCTACTACCGGTTTTAGCAATATTGCCGGTGCAACAAATGCTACTTACGACCATGGTACAGCCACAGTAGATACCTGGTTTAAACGAATTACAAACTCTACAGTAAGTGGGGTGGTTTGTTCGGCCGAAAGTAACGTGCTTGCAGTTTCTATTAATGCAGTTTTAACCATTGCCGATGTTGCCGCCAATGAGGATGATGGTTCAATAACCGTATCGGTAGTTCTGGATAAAGCAGTGCCCGGTGGCTTTACAGTAGATGTAGCTACCGCTGATGGTACAGCCACCAGCCTGGATAACGACTACATGACCATTGCCGGCCAAACGTTAACATTTGTGGGTACAGCAGGCGAAATTCAAACCTTTACAGTAACACCTATTGTAGATAACAAAGTGGAGGCGAACGAAACGATAACTGTGAGCTTATCAAACCTGGCTAATACCGGGCTTACCGTTGATATTTCGGATACGGGTACCATTACCTTTACCAATGATGACGCAGCTGCCATTACCGTAGCTGATGCTTCGGGCAACGAGGACGATGGAGCTATTACCTTAACCGTTACCCTGGACAACCCCGTAGATGGTGGTTTTGATGTGGATGTATCAACCGCTGACGGTACGGCTACTATTGCAGATAATGATTATACTTCCGTAAGTGGCCAAACGTTATCTTTTACCGGTACAGCAAATGAAATCAAAACTTTTACGGTTACACCAACAGCCGATATTAACCCTGAGCCGGATGAAGATTTAACGGTTAGTTTTGCTAACCTGGCGAATACACCTTTCTCCATTGATATTACCGATGGGGCAACCGTAACCATTAAGAATGACGACTCAGCTACCTTAACTATTGCTGATGTAACAGGTAACGAGGATGATGGAAACCTAACCCTGGAAGTTGAGCTAAACAAAAATGTACCCGGTGGGTTTACCGTAGATGTGTCAACTGTGGACGGAACAGCTACCACAGCCGATAATGATTATACAGCAATACCAGGCCAAACACTTACATTTGTAGGTACGGCAGGAGAAAAACAATCCTTTACCCTTAGCCCAATAGTTGATGCTAAAGTGGAGGGAGATGAAGATTTACAAGTAGTGATGTCGAATTTGGCCGGTACCGGAATACCTGTTAACATTACAGATGTTGCTACCATTACCATTGCTAATGATGACAATGCCGCCATTACCATTGCCGATATGTCGGCCAACGAAGATGATGGTACCATTACCTTAACTGCGGTGTTGGACAACCCGGTAGATGGTGGTTTTACGGTGGATGTATTTACTTTGGATGGTACAGCAACGTTGGCCGATAACGATTACACAGGCATTGTGAGCCAAACACTTACCTTTGTGGGCTCTGCCAATGAATCTCAAACTTTTGATTTAATACCCACCGTAGATACAAAAGTAGAAGCCGATGAAACTTTAACGGTGAATATGGCGAATTTGGCTAATACCACCTTAACAGTAGATATTACCGATAATGCAACGATTACCCTAACAAACGATGATACGGCTGCTATTACTGTAGAAGATGTGTCCGGAAAAGAGGATGATGGAGCCATGACCCTTACCGTAACCCTGGATAATCCGGTAGATGGTGGATTTACAGTAGAGGTTTCTACTACCGATGGTACGGCAACTACTGCCGATAGCGATTACACCCCTGTGGTGGCACAAGTATTAACCTTTACCGGTAGTGCCAACGAACAGCAAACCTTTACCGTAGAGCCTACGGCCGACACCAAAGCCGAGCCTGATGAAACGGTTAAGGTTAGTTTTGCAAACCTGGCCAATACCACCCTTATGGTAGATATTTCGGATGGAGCAACGGTTACTATTACCAACGATGATGATGCCGATTTAGCCATTACCAATATGGTAGATAATGCCACTCCGGATATTAATGCAAATGTGGTATTTACCTTGAAAATAACCAATAACGGCCCAACTGATGACACCAATGTTACCGTAACTGATTTATTGCCTAATGGCTACACCTATGTAAGCCATACAGTTAGTACCGGTACGTACGATACAAATAGTGGATTATGGACAGTAGGCAATTTTGCTGTGGGGGCATCTGAAACCATGACAATTACAGGTAAAGTGCTTGCCAGTGGTTCTTATGATAACACTGCTACGGTTTCGGGCGATGAAAACGACCCGGATTTAACCAATAACTCAGCAACTGCTACGGTAACACCGGTAGCTAAAACCGACCTGGCTGTGGTTAAAACACCCGAAAGTAATACTCCGTTTTTTGATTTTGAAACAGATTTTACCATTGTTGCTACCAATAATGGCCCCGATGCTGCTTCTAATGTAAAGGTAACCGATGCACTGCAAGATGGTTACACCTTTGTAAGCAGTAGTGCCACCACCGGCAGTTATGATGCCAATACCGGAGTGTGGACTATCGGCAGCATGGCAAATGGAGCTTCCGAAACGCTTACCATTACTGTTACAGTTAAAGCTACCGGAAATTATACAAATACAGCCACTATTACTGGCGATGAATTAGATACTGACAACTCTAATAACACATCAAGCGTAACTCCCATACCCGAAGCTTTTAATAAACCACCCACAGCAGTAGATGATTTTGCTGAGGTAGATTTTGGTGGTGTGCTCGAAGGGGAATCGGTACTTAACAATGATTCCGATCCTGATAATGACCCTATCACTATTACCACTACACCTGTGGTTGATGTAACCAATGGTACGTTGGTAATTCATGATGATGGAACCTATACGTACACCCCGGTGTATAACTACGATGGGCCCGATGGGTTTGTGTATGAGATTTGTGATGGTGTAACCGGTTGTGCAACTGCTCAGGTATTTATTACAGTAAACCCTGTAGTTGGCATTAAAGTACCCGAAGGGTTTTCGCCCAATGGCGATGGAATAAACGACTACCTGGAAATACCGGGCATCGAAAAATACCCGAATGCCTCCTTGCTTATTTTTAACCGATGGGGTAACAAGGTATCTGAATACACCAGCGGGTATTTAAACAACTGGGAAGGTATAAATCAATTTGGAATTAATGTAGGAGGCAACGAACTGCCCGAAGGAACCTACTTCCTGGTAATAGATTTAAAAGATGGTAGCGAGGTTATTCGAGCCAGTGTTTACCTAAAACGATAACATATTTTAAAACGAAATTTGATATAAGCTAAATAAAGCCACAATGAAACGAATAATTTTAATAGTCTTTAGTGTAGTAATGGTAGTTCAGGCACACGCACAGCAAGATGCCATGTTTACGCATTACTCTTTCAATACGCTGGCCATAAACCCGGGGTATGCCGGTAGCCGCGATGCCCTAACCTTTACGGTGCTTCACCGTTCGCAGTGGGTTAGTTTTCCGGGAGCTCCTGTAACGCAAACCTTTACGGTGCACTCGCCCATAGCAAACGAAAGAGTAGGTTTGGGACTTTCTATCTTAAATGATAAAATTGGCCCTACCAACCAAACTTCGGTTTTTGCTGATTTTGCTTATAAATTACCTGTTGGCAAGGGGATTTTAGCCTTTGGCTTAAAGGGTGGTTTTAATTATGTGAAACACGATATTAGCGGATTGGTAACTACACAACCAAACGACCCGGCTTTTCAATCAGATCAGCAAAGTAGAATGTTGCCCAACGTAGGTACCGGGTTGTATTATTCAACGCCCAAATACTACCTGGGCTTTTCTATTCCACGTTTATTAGAAAACAATTTTAGTGATAATTCCACTTCGGTAGCTTCTACAGAACAACGACACTACTTTTTTATTGGTGGTGCCATCTTTAATATAACAGAATCGGGGGTGTTAAAATTACGTCCAACCACCTTTGTTAAGGTAACGGCCGGTGCTCCTGTTGAAATGGATTTAACGGCTTTATTTTATTATAAAGATAATTTTTGGGTAGGACCTATGTTTAGAACCGGAGATGCCGTGGGGGCGCTAATCGGGCTTAATATTTTGCCTAACTTGTCATTTGGGTACTCTTACGATTGGTCGTTTACCAATAAAACAGGGGAGTATAATGGTGGTTCGCATGAACTTATGTTGCGCTACGATTTTATTTTCCAAAGCAAGAAAAAAATTATTTCTCCACGTTACTTCTAAATAGTAAACGGGTAGTTCAATCAATAAAATAATAAGAAAATGAAACAGTTATATATAGGTTTTTTGCTCGTGTTAGTGGCAGGTGCTGCATTTGGTCAATTCGAAAGTAAAACCTTAGCCAAAGCAAATAAGTATTACGAGAATTTTTCGTACGAAGAAGCTATTGATAAATACGAACAATCGCAAGATAATTCGGTAAATACACAGCGTAACCTGGCTATTAGCTATATGCGCCTGGGCGATAGCCAAAAAGCCGAGGAAATATTGGCAGCGCTGGTAAACAATGAGCAGAGTGGACTGAATGCCGAGGATATTTATATGTATGCGGCCATACTACAGCAGAACAAAAAATACGAAGCTTCGGAAAAATGGATGAAAGTATTTAACACCATGGAGCCGGGCGATAGCCGGGGGCTTGCGTATGTAAAACAAACCGGTTATTACAACCAATTGCTGCAAGATAAAGGCCAGTTTAGCATTAAAAACCTGGCCATTAATTCTGAAGCAGGCGATTTTGGCCCGGTGTATTACCAGGATAAAATACTATTTGCCAGCAGCCGCGAAGGCATTAAGCCTATAAGACGAAAATGGAATTGGAATAATAAACCTTTTTTAGATATTTACGAGGCAAAAAGAGCTGAAGAAAACGAGTTAGATGCCGTTTCATTGTTTAACAAAAAATTAAATAAACGGTTTCATGAAGGCCCTGTTTGTTTTAATGCCGATGAAACCATGATGGTGGCAACCACTAATAATTATGGAGGTAAAGATGATACAGGAAACCTAAAACTTAAATTAGTTATTAGCTACCGGGAAAAGAATAAATGGTCTAAGCCCAAGGAGTTTCCTTACAACTCTATCGAATATTCGGTGGGGCATGCTTCGCTAAGTAAAGACGGGCAATGGATGTATTTTGCTTCGGATATGCCGGGTGGCATTGGTGGTGTTGATATTTATAAAGTAAAAATACTGGAAGATGGAAGTTTTGGCGAACCTATAAACCTGGGAGATAAAGTAAATACCGAAGGCAACGAAATGTTCCCCTTTATCCATCAAAACAACCTGCTCTTTTTTGCTTCGGATGGTAAGGTTGGCCTGGGCGGGCTCGATGTATTTGTAGCTCAAATTAGCGATGCAGGCCTGGTAGGCGAAATACAAAATTTTGGCGTTCCAATTAATAGCCATAAAGACGATTTTTCGTTTGTGCTTGATGACACCATGACCTCGGGTTATTTTGCTTCGAACCGCGATGATGGTAAGGGGGATGATGATATTTATTCGTTTAAATTGCATAAGCCCATTTTATTTGGCATTAAGTTAATAGGTACTGCTTACGATACCGAAGGCAATATTTTAGCCGGGGTAGTAGTAAATTTAACTGAAAGTAATGAAACACGCGAAGTGGTTACCGGTAAAGATGGAACCTATGAATTTATTATTGAAAAAGATAAAAACTATGACTTGGTAGGAGCAAAAGAAAAATATTTTGAAGGTAGAAATACCGCAGATTCGCATACCACCGAGCCTATTGTAAGGGCCGATTTAATTCTTGAGCGGGATCCGGGACTATCTTTATATGTGCTTGTTACCGATAAAATTACCAAAGAGCCACTTGATAGTGTTAAAATGGTATTGCTCGATAATATGACAAACAAAGCAGATACGCTCTATACCTCTGCCACAGGTGACTATCGTAAGCCATTGGTCGATAAAAAGCTAAACGACAGGGGTAGTTATAATTTTGAGCTTTCAAAACCCGGATACTTGTCTAAGGTTGTTACCTACAATACCGAATTCGATCATGAAGGGCAATACGATGTATATAAGGCGCTGGATTTTACAATGGATAAAATTCAAGTAGGAGAAGACCTTTCATCGATTATTGATATAAACCCTATTTACTTTGATTTAAATAAATCGAATATTCGACCCGATGCTGCCATAGAGTTGGATAAGATTGTAAAAGTAATGAACGAAAACCCTGAGATGGAAATTGAGTTGGGTTCGCATACCGATTCGCGGGGTAGTGCAGCTTATAATATGGCTTTATCAGATAGAAGAGCAAAATCTTCTGCTGCCTATATTAAAAGCAAAATTAGCAACCCCGACCGCATTTACGGTAAAGGGTATGGCGAAACTCAATTGCTTAACAAATGTGCCGATGGAGTAAAATGTTCTGAGAAAGAGCACCAACTAAACAGGCGTACAGAGTTTAAAATTATAAAATTGAAAAAGTAAATTTTTAGTGGCGGTTAGGTAGCTATTATCTTAATTGCCAGGTAGGTAAAAAAGGAGGAGCAAACGCTCCTCCTTTTTTTGTTTACTCAAATAGTTGTGCAGGGTTTAGTTCTAAAAAATCTTGCCAGGGTAAGCCCGAGGTGCCTATCTGCAATATTTTATGTGGGTTGTATTTGGTGCTAAACGTTTGCATACCTTTGGTAAACTTGGTAAGGCCGCTTTTTACCTCCAGGGCAACAATGGCTTCGCCCTTTTTAAGCACATAGTCCACCTCTTCGTTTTTATGGCGCCAATAGTACACCTGATAGCGGCCTTTATCGGCCATATTGAGCAAGTGGGCTCCAATGGCCGATTCAATTACCTGCCCCCAGGAAACTAATTCCTGCTTAACTTGCTTAAATGTTTTTTCAGAAAGCGCCCCACAAAGTGCGGTGTTTTTTACTTGCCACTTGGGCGAAGAAGACTTTTTGCGGTGCGATTCGTTATAAAATTTTTGCAGTCCGGCCAACAAGCCTGCGGTGTCTAACAGGTTTAGGTAATGAGCTATGGTTACTGTGTTGCCGGCATCTTGTAGCTGGCCAAGCATTTTTGTGAACGATAGTATTTTAGCAGAGTACTGAACTCCCAGTTCAAATACTTGTTTCATTAAGGCGGGCTTATGGATGGTGGTAAGCATAAGCACGTCCTTTGAAATAGTGGTTTCAATTAATGCGGATGATACATATTCTTTCCATCTTTTTTCACTTTTAATAAAGGCCATAGAACCGGGATATCCCCCAAACCAAGCGTATTGATCGTGCGAAATACCAAAGCACTCGTTCATTTCGGTATAGCTCCAATGAGGAATTTTTAATAACTCAAATCTACCAGCCAACGATTCGTTGATTCCTTGATGTAGCATTAAGCCGGAGGAGCCTAATAAAATAACTTGTAGGTTTACTTCATTAAAGCTGTCATTGTCCCATAATTGTTTTACCGTTTCACTCCAATTGTTTATTTTTTGTATCTCATCAATAATGAGCAGGTGTGTTGTAGAGCCTGAGGTTTTTAGCTTAATTCTGGCTACTTCCCATTGTTGTATCACCCAGGTGGGTGTGGCATTGCCAGTAGCAATTACATACGTATAGGGCATATTAATTTCGTTGCCCAGTTGTTTTACAATAGTTGTTTTGCCTACCTGGCGGGGGCCTGTAAGTACCTGAATAAACCGTTTGTTTTGTTTTATACGTTCGGTTAAAACGTTTAATTGTTTGCGTTTGTATTGCATGTTTAGAAATAATTGCCTTGTAAAAATAATTAAAATACCATTAATTACCTTGCAAATTGAGTAAAAATACTTTCTTTATTGAGTAAAAATACTATATATATTGAGTAAAAATACTATATATATTGAGTAAAAATACTATATATATTGAGTAAAAAGTTTTAGATATGACCTTATATTTTATAATAGATATTTTTCGGTTTGATTAAACCGGCTTAAATTGTTCAAAAGCTTGCTTACATGTATTGCAATAGTGCATGGCACGGCAAAGGGTAGGGCCAAAGGGGGTTTGCATTTGGGTATCGGTGCTATGGCAGTAGGGGCAGGGGGTTTGTTCTAAAATATCAATATCAACAATTACTTCATAGGTAGGAGGTGGCGCCAATCCAAACGTTTTAAGTGCTTGTCTGCCTTTTTTAGTGATATTATTCGAACTCCAGGGAGTTTTAAAGTTTACGTCAACCTGTACCTTTTTTACTCCTTTTTGCTGTAATGTTTTTTTTACATCATTTACCATATAGTCCATGGCCGGGCACCCCACAAAGGTAGGCGTCATTTGTACCTTAACAGATTGGTTATCAATAATTTTAACCTCAGTAATTACGCCTAAATCAATCAACGATACCACCGGTATTTCAGGGTCTTTTACTTCATTTAACCACTCCAAGATGGTTTTTTTTACTAGAGGAGGCTTCATGATGGGTATTGCTAACTTACCATTCTGTAGTGGGGTCGGTGCTTATAACTTCTCCCATTTCGTCCAATAAAGGTTGCAGGTGCTCGGTGTGTTGGCCATACCTACCACCAAAATGAGGCGATTCTTTGGCCAAATCGGGTAGGATCAACTGTGTTTTGCCCAGTACATCGGTTATATGTTCAATCCATCGTTCGCGTAATTTTATTTCTCCTTCAAATATACCTTCGTCAATAAGGGCTTCTTCAAATTTCGATTCTTCAAAAATGCCCAATGCATAGGTCATTGAATTCTCCAATGATTTCTGTAGTCTTTCAATGCTTTCATCCGTACCATTGCCTAATTTTTTTATCCAGCTATCGGCATGCATTACGTGGTATCTGCATTCTCCCTTTAACTTAACAGCCAGTTCTTGTAATGGCTGGTACGATGAATTTTGCAACATTTCGAACCGGTAGTAATCGGCTGTATCAAATAAAAAATGCCTTACCAGGCTAAAATCATATTCGCCAATGGGCAACTCTACGTATTGTGCATTATGAAAATGAGTGGCTGTTCTTAAAAAGGCAACTGTGTCCGGGTCGTCCTCGCCCAGTGCATGTAAAAGTTTGTATAAGGCCAGGCTTTGCCCAACTTTGTCTTGCGCCATAGAGGCAAAGGCAATATCTTCCTCAAGCAGAGGCCCCATGCCAATCCATTCGGAGTTACGGTGGCCAATAATTAATTGGTCATCGGCCATTTTATAGAGTAAATCTTTTAGTGCTGTGGTGTTCATCTTAGTTTTTTTTAGTGGCTAAAAAGGCATCTATTTTAGCTTGTCCTTTATAATCTATAGCTTCTCTAAATGTTTTTTCGGGAAGGGTAGTCCAAATTTCCCTGTCTTCATCGGTCGATTCGTAAAAGTCTGCCGCCTTGGCCACCCACATATTTAGTACGGGTTTGCCTGTATCGAGGGTAGCTTTAGCCCGCTGCATGGCGTGGTTAGCGTTGTTTGCTTTTACAGTACCTGCATATTTGTGTTGTTTACCTCTTTTCAACATAAAAAACACTTTGTAGCTCTCGCTGCCTTCCTCCTGGCTGGCATCAATCGCATCAAAAACACTTTGCTTGTTATCCAGGTAGTTGGAAACAACAATGCAAGAAGTTTCAATAGTCCAGATGCCGGCACATTGCTGCCTGCGGCTAAACTGCTCCTTAGCAAAAATAAAGGCCATTTCTTTATCAGGAGCATGCACAATGCCTTCGTGTTGATATTTTCCTCCTTCTCTTAATAGTACAAAAACTTCGTAGGTTGGTAATTGATCTAAGCGTTGTGTTGGCCCATGATGTTCGGCTTTAAACACATCAAGTCGTTTAAATCTAGGGTCGAGTATTTCTTTTATCATGGCAATTTAGGCTAGGGGTTGAACATATTGAACTTCATTTCCAAGAATAGCCCTTCGCACCCATCGTCCTCGTGCTTCGGCTGTTTTACGAACGGCTATGCGTTCTTTGTTGCAGGGGCCATCTCCATTTATAACTCGTTTAAATTCTTCCCAATCGGGTTCGGTATATTCCCATTTACCTGTTTCTTCGTTTTTTCTAAGGTTTTCATCAGGAATGGTTAACCCTAATTCCCAAATTTTAGGCACGTACATATCAAGCCATTGTTGGCGGGTGTCATCGTTCGAAAGCATTTTAACTTTCCATTTCATTAAAATTTCGGTATGTGCCGATATTTTGTCGGGAGGGCCAAAAAAGTGTTGCATGGGAGCCCACCATCTGTTGAGTGCTTCTTGCATCATTTGGCGTTGAGCCGGAGTGCCGGTGGCCAGGTGAATAACACAGTGGTGTCCAAATTTTAAGTGGAACGATTCTTCAATACAAATACGCTCCAATGCCCTGCTGTAAGGGCCGTAACTGCCCCTTGAATTGGCCACTTGGTTAACAATAGCACCGGCATCTACCAACCACGAAATAAAAGCCGAATCGGCCCAGGTATAAGCGGGGTAATTAAAAATATTGGAGTATTTTGATTTACCGCTCAACAAGTCGTCAATCATGGCTTCGCGTGGCTTACCTAAAGTTTCGGCTGCGCTGTACAGCAATTGAGCATGGCCTACTTCGTCTTGTACTTTGGCCATTAGGGCTAATTTTCGTTTAAAACCCGGAGCGCGAGTTATCCAGGTGCCTTCGGGTAAGGCACCAATAATTTCGCTATGGGCATGTTGCTCAATCATTCTTATAAGCTGCCTTCGGTATAAATCCGGCATCCAATCGGTAGGTTCAATTTTCTCGCCTCGCTCAATTCGGGCTTCAAATTCGGCTAATAGCACCGGGTCTTCTTCGTGGGGTGCTTTTGCTTTAATTTTTTCAAATGTGTTTCCTCCTCCGTACATAGTAGTGGTTTTTATATGTTATTTTAATAGGCCTTTTATAAAAATATCGGCAAAGGCAGTATTTAATTCGTTAGGGGGTAAGGTGTAATTACGCCATTTTTGAATGCCATTAAGCGAGCTTAACATGGCCATAACGGCAAACGAAACACTAGGTACCTCAAATAGTCCTTCATTTACCCCTTGTTCTATAATAGACTTAAACGTATTTTCGTATTGGCGCTGCATAGCTATAAATTCCGATAAGGCGGGCTCGGATAAGTGCCGCCATTCGTTCCAAAATACAGCTGAAGCTGCAACATCGCCTGTAATTATATCTACGTGTGCTACAACTGTCTTTCTAAATTTTTCAATAATAGAGTCGTTTGCATTAAGCACTTCATTAATACTGGTTAAAAACTCGTTAGCCATTCTAAAACAAATGGAATGCAATATTTCTTCTTTCGAATTTATGTGCGAGTAGATACTAGCTGCTTCGATGCCCACCGAAGCGGCTATGTCGCGCATAGATGTGGCACTGTATCCTTTGGTTTTAAACAAATTGGTGGCTACTTGCTCAATTTGCTTTTTGCGTGGTTTTACAGCCGTTGTCATTTTACAAATATATACAACCTAACGTTTGTTAGCAACTTCTTTTTAGGGTTCTTATACGCTTTGGGCTACATTTGTAAAAAAAAGTATGTACGGTAGTCCGAATGATTTTTTAAACCACATTAACAAATGGTTTAATGGTTTAATTGCCTTGCCATTGCTCTTAGGTGCCTGGGGGTATTTAGAGGTATATTCAGGTAAAATTTCTGCTATTTTGGTTTTACCGGATATTATGAACTACGCTATTTTAGTTTTGATAGTAATTACAACTTTGGTATTTATCTGGTTATATAAAAAAAAGATAGGGCAGGAATTAGGAGTAGGTACGTTGGAAAATAAACTGGAACTGTACTTTGCATTTTCTAAAACTTTTTACGTACAAATGTTTGCTGTATCGGCACTAAGTGTCGCCTTCCTTTTTTTGAATGCCGATACAGCCTTTGCAGGAGTTTATGCCTTCCAATTATTTACACTATCTGTTTTCCGTCCTTCATTGCTTTCGGTAGCCAATAAGTTAGGATTGAAAGGCCAGGAACGAACCAGGTTTTTAACTAAAAACAGTTTTTAGTCCTTATAACTTTAGTATGTTCAATATGCTAATCAAATCCTTTACGGTAATTCCTTAAATTAACGGCAAATAAAAATACCGACATGGCACTAATAATAAGTAATGGGTATGAAAACGGAATGGAGGTATCGAAATATTCGATGACAGTATAAGGCAATACAATTACCATTAATAGGGTAGAGGCGATTAATCCCAGGAGTTTATATTGATTTATATTAATCATTTATTCAAGTAATGAGTTATAGTAGATGATTAATTTTATCAAGTCCTCTTTTCGTTTAATTTTTAACTTGTTGATTTTTATATATTGTTTTAACTTTCTGTATATATCGTTATTGAGGCTAATTAATTTAATTCCTTCATTATTGGTGTCAAATTGTGAAATGGGTTGCTTATTTATTGCAAAATACCATTTTGTTTCTACCTGACTAAACTTGGCCGGGCTTGCTTCTGAATATGGCATTGTTTGCGGAGGCCTGGCACTAATGAACTGAACATGTTTAGAACTAAATAAGCTTACCTTGTCTTTAATAAGCTCAATTAAATATCCTTTAATAAATTGGTTGTCATCGATATATTTCGTGTAGATAAATGTAATATCTCCAATGATTATATAATCTAATTCACTTTTGTTATAAACAGTATATAGCTTTTCGTTTTTTAGAAATTCAATTTCATCTGCATACATATCATATCGCATATAGCTAATAATTGAATCACCATTTAAAAGTCTGATTTTTCCTATGGTTAGGCTATCATTTAAATAAGGCGAACCTTTTATGTAACTATATTTAATGTCTGTTGCAGAGTTTCTATACTCTCGATTATAAATTACTCGAGATGTATTATCAGATCCATTCTTTAAATTAACACGTTGTTCTATTTGTCCTAAAGAGAGCAGGGGGATGAGAGTAAGAAAGTAGGGTAAGATTGATTTTTTATTTTTTGTCATAGCTTCTGATTCTTTACTTGATTTTACGCATTAATAAAATTGCTTATGATAAGATTTATCGCACGTTGGCTTTTCTAATAATTCTTGAAAACAGCCTTGGGAAATACCTCTTTAGTAAAATGGCCAAGGTTTCCTTACCTCCAATGCGCACTTCTTCTTTTTGTTTTTTTATAGCTTTTACTATTTGTTTCCCACAGCTAAAGGCCGAAATCCCTTTGGCCTGTCCTTGGTCCATTACATTGGCTGCCTCCCCTTGTTCGGTAAGTGCATTCAGCGAAACATTGGTTTTAATAAGCCCCGGAGTAATAATGGTTACAAAAATATTTTTGCGCCAGAGTTCGGCTCGTAAGGAGTCGTAGTAGCCATGCAGGGCGTGCTTGGAGGCGGCATAACTTGAGCGGTAAGGCGTACCAAATTTGCCAACAAGGCTACTGATGGGTACAATTTGCCCAAACCCGTTTTGTATCATAGTGGGTAGCAACGCCCGTGTAATAATGGTGGTGCTTATAAAGTTTATCTCTAATAGCTTGCGGGTAACATCTTCTTGGGTATCCATAGCAAATGCACGTTGGCTAATACCGCCCGAATGGATTACAATATCTACCCGGCCAAACATGGCAATGGCTTCGTTCGCTTTGGCTTCCAGGGTATCCGGTTTTGCCAAATCGAGTGGCAAAATTTTAACACGCTCAGGGTGCGGGTAGTTGGCTTTAACAGTTTGGAGTGCTTCTTTCCTGCGTGACGAAAGTATCAGATTTACTTTTTCGTTGCCCAGGGCTTGCACAATACCCTCTCCAATACCTGAGGAGGCTCCTGTTATCCAAATTATTTTATCTTTTAATGAGGGCATATTAGTTAGTTTGTTTGCGTTTATATACTACAAAATCAAAAGCGTGTGCATGCCTTTCGTCTTTGGGGTGGTACGTTCTACTTATTTCTACCCAATCATTTTTATCGTATTCAGGGAAAAAAGTGTCTCCATCAAAACTATCGTGTATTTCGGTTATGTACAAGGTATCTGCATAAGGAAAGGCTTGTTTATAAATTTGTCCACCACCTATTACAAAGATTTTGTTTTGGTTTTTTGAATAGTCAAAAGCTTGCTCCAGGCTATTAACTACAACTGTGTTGGTTAAGTTTAAAGAAGGTTGCCGGGTAACTACAATATTAGTTCGGTTGGGGAGCGGTCTATATTTAGGGGGTAACGATTCGTAATTTTTACGACCCAAAATAATATGATGCCCTTTGGTGGTGTTCATAAAGTATTTCATATCATCGGGTAGGTTCCAAACCAAATCGTTGTTTTTACCAATTACACCGTTGTTGGCTACAGCCGCTATCATTGCTATTTCCATGTTAAATTTTATTTCCTCTTAAAAAGTCTTCGATATGCATTCTTTTTTTGCCTTGTAGTTGCAATGCTCGTACCCCCAATGTGCCCGGTTGGCAACCAATGTTTAAGTAGGTCTTTCCATCGGTTGCCCAACTGCCGGGGGCTAGGCTGCCCGATGTGGTAAATTCTGTTTCAAAAATCTTGTAATCTTTTTCATTTAAGGTACACCATGCAGCGGGGTAGGGGCTAAGGCCTCGCACAAAATTATGAGCCTGCTCGGCCGGTTGTTGCCAGTTTATCCGGCAGGTTTCCTTATATAGTTTTGGGGCAGGTTTTAACTCAGTTACTTTGGGTTGTGGCGTTGGGTTTACGTTGTGCTGCTCTATGCGTGCAACGGTATTTACTACGGCTTGGGCTCCTAACTCCATTAGTCTGGTGTAAAGTGTGCCCACATTATCGGTGGGTAAAATAGGTTCTTTTTCTTGCAAAATGATGGCTCCGGTATCAATTTGGTGTTGTAAAAAAAAGGTGGTAACCCCGGTTTCTTTTTCGCCATTAATGATAGCCCAGTTTATAGGGGCAGCCCCTCGGTATTGGGGTAACAAAGAGGCATGTAAATTAAACGTGCCTAGCGGGGGCATGTTCCAAACTGCTTCGGGCAGCATCCTAAAGGCTACTACAATTTGCAAATCGGCCTTTAAGGCTTTTAGTTGTTGCAAAAATTGTAGGTCTTTTAAATTGGAAGGTTGCAGTACAGGCAAATGATGCACCAAGGCACAAGTTTTAACAGCCGACATACTTACCTGGCGGCCACGGCCTTTGGGTTTATCGGGGGCAGTTATTACCCCAACAATAGTATAGTGAGCCTTTACAAGTGCTTCTAACGAAGCTACTGCAAACTCAGGTGTGCCCATAAATACAATCCGCAATTTGTTCATTTGGCAAATCTAGTTTAAATACCTCGATATTTTTGTATTCAAAAAATCGATTTCCTACTTTGGTATTCATTTAGTAAACCTATGAATCTCCCATACTTTATTTCAAAACGAATTAGTACTAAAAAAGCAGGTACTTTTTCATCTACTATCCATAAAGTAGCTGTGTTTAGCATTGGCATAGGGCTGGCTGTTATGATAATCGCTTTTGCCATTATGCAGGGGTTTCAAAATACCATAAAAAATAAAATATACAGTTTTAGCGGACATATACAAATTACCAAATATGTTAGTTCAAATTCGTACAACGAAAACCCAGTAAAACTGCCCGATGATTTGCCCATGGAGGGCATCGACCATTTAGTTGCTTTTGCCTTTAAAGCGGGGCTTATAC
>JALWRJ010000322.1 GCA_026994125.1 Cyclobacteriaceae bacterium
AACAAAAACAAAGAGTTAGCAGCCATAAAAGCTAAACAAAGCGAGCGCATCCGTTATTTTTTAATAATTATTGCCTTCCTGCTTTTGTTTATTATAGCCTTTATGTACAATAGGTATAAAGCTCAACAAAAAATAAAGCTATCACTAGCACAGGCTAATTCGCAATTGCAAGAACTAAATAGTTCTAAAAACAAGTTTTTTGCCATTATAGCACACGATTTACGCAACCCCATTGGAGCCTTTACAAACTTAACCGGAGCGTTGGCAGACAATTTTAACCAACTCTCTAAGGCGCAATTTTTAAACTACTTAACCAATCTTAAAAAATCATCGGAACAAGTAAACCGGTTGTTAGAAAACCTACTGCAATGGGCATTAAGCCAAACCAACAACCTTACTCTCGATTTATCTACGCTTGATGTAAATGAAGTGGTTCAAAAAAACATTGAATTAGTAAAAGAGCATACGTCTCAAAAAAACATTACCATTGAATTTACCAAACAAAAAGATGTATATGCCCTGGCCGACCGTTCTACCATTGATATTGTTTTTAGAAATATACTTACCAATGCCATAAAATTTTCGCCAAAAACTTCAAAAATCAGCATAACTACTGTGGTAAACAACCCTAACATTGAAGTAAATATAGCTGACCAGGGAATAGGTATGACAGCCGAAGAAATAGAAATGCTATTTGATATTACCCAGGATACTTCTAACATTGGCACATCGCCCGAAAAAGGTAGTGGGCTGGGGTTACTTTTATGCAATGAGTATATTAAAAAAAATAAAGGCACTATTCGCGTTTCGAGTAAAAAAAATAAAGGCACTACATTTATTATTACCTTACCAAAAGCAAAGCAAACAGCAGCATAATGGATACAAGCATAACCGTATTTGCCCTGGATGACCACCCTATTGTACTAGACGGCCTAAGCGCCATGTTTATTGGAAATACCTCTGTTAATCTAGCCGCCACCTTTAACCATAGCCATGCTTTGTTAGATAAACTTAAAATCGAACAACCCAATGTGCTGTTACTGGATATTACCTTACCCGAGTTATCGGGGATTGAAGTTTGCAAAATACTGACAGAGGAGTACCCCCGTTTATCGGTTTTAATGCTTTCGGCCAAAACCGATGAATACACGATAACCGAATCGATAAAAGCAGGTGCCAAAGGATTTTTACCCAAAAATGCCCCAAAAGATGAAATTGAAAAGGCTATAAAACGGGTACAGGCAGGTAAAATGTATTTTGGCGAAGGAATTAATGATACCATTTTTAAAGGATATGTTAAAAACTTAACAACATACCCTAAAAACCTGCCCAGCATGGCCTTGTCGGAACGAGAAAAGGAAATAATAAAGCTTTTTGCTGATGGCTTACTTTACAAAGAAATTGCCGACCGGTTATCCATTAGTATTAAAACAGTAGAAGCACATAAGGCCAAAATTATGAAAAAGATTGAGGCTAAATCAACTGCGGCTTTAGTAAAATATGCCATCAAAGAAGGCATTACTTCGTTAGACTAAAAATCGGCTTGCATTAAATCTCCGGTGAGTTGTAAAAGTGCCAGTTCGGCCACCTTAGCACTATATTTGGCTTTATTAAAATTTAAACTTGCATTTACCAGGTTAAGTTGTGCCTGCCTAAACTCAATAGAGGTTATTTGGCCCAGTGCATATTGCTCTTTGGTACGGGTAAAATTCAGCGTGTTGGTTTCCAGGTTTTTTTGTTCGGCTTGCAACACAAACAAGGCCGTTTCGTACACCGTCCAGGCGTTGCTCACGTTGCGCTCAATATCCAGGCGGGTTTGTTCCAAACTAATTTGCTGATTTTCCAGTGCAATTTTAGCGTTTTGCTTTCGTGTTTTAGTTAATCCGCCATCAAAAATATTCCAGGTAAGGTTAGCCCCCACCGAGGGCCCCCACTGAGTACTCTTATTAAAAAACGATGTAGCCCCTAAATTGCTTCGCGAAAAAGAATAGGTGGCTGATAAACCAATTTTAGGAATGGTGTTGGCACCCACAATATGTAAATCGTACGAAGCATTTTGAATGGCCGCCTGTGCTTGTAAAATATTAACATTACTTCGCTGAGCTTTCTCTAAAAGTGTTTGTAAGCGAAGCCCTTGCGTATAGCTAAGAGTAGTATCTACCTCAAATTTACTGCTCACACTACGACCCAACAATAAATTCAGGTTTCGCTTTTCGTTTTCGAGTTGTTGTACCAAGGTAAGATAACTAATGCTATCGTTATTATAATCTACTTCCGCATTAAGCACATCCAACTTTACATTTTGGGCGTAGTCGTAGCTGTATTTGGCACGAGTCAAACGCTCGCGCGATATCGCAAGGGTTTGCTCCTGGGTTCGCACGTTTTCGGTTAATCGGGCAATTTCGTAGTACGCATTAAACAAATTTATCAGGGTGTTTTCAACCACTAACCGGGCTTGTAATTCAGTTAACCGATAGGTCTCCTTCAGTTTTTTATAATTAAACGCTCTTCCCCAGCCATCAAACAAGGTATAATTTAACCCTACCGAAGCATTTAGGCGGGTAGTGTTTGCCCCTTGTGCTGCCAATACATCGCCACTTTGTAAAATGTTTTCAGAATCGGTTATTGAATAGCTGGCACCACCGGTAGAACTGGCCGAAGGCAAGTATCCACTATTAAGAACCGAAGCATTGTTTTCGGCTATGGCCACATTGTTTTGGACAGTTCTAATATCAAAATTATACTTTAGTGCCAAAGCTACGGCATTGGCTTTAGACAAGAGTTCCTGTGCCTGAAGAGGGGCGGTAATTGCACCTGTTAACAAGGTTATAAAAAAGATAAATTTAGATTTCATCGTCCGGATAATTTTGTTCTATAATAGCCCTGGTTACTTCTTCTTTTGTATATTTTTTGCCTGTTATCAGCCACTTTACACCCCGGGTAACCGAATTGCTAACCGATAGCAGCAAAGGCAGCATAAGCAAGGTAAGCAAAGTGCCTATAATAAGCCCATAAGATATGGAGATAGCCATGGGTTTAAGAAATTGAGCTTGCCGGCTTTTTTCTAACAAGAGCGGAGCCAGGCCGGCCACCGTTGTAATGGTGGTTAAAAAGATAGCTCTAAAACGAGATACTCCCGCTTCAACCAATGCTTTATCAAAAGGCATACCTTCACGCAAATAGCCATTAAACTTACCCACCAGCACCAATCCATCGTTAACCATAATACCAATAAGGGCAATAATGCCTAACCACGATAAAATATTGATAGAAAACCCATGCAAATAGTGGCCCCAAACAATACCAATTAAGCTAAAGGGCACCATAAGCAACAGTAGCAAGGGCTGGCTGTACGAGCGAAACGTAAACGCAATAACAATGTAAATGAGTAAGAGTATGATTAACCCCACTTTGTTTACCGAGCGCTTGGTTTTTAGCATTTCGCGATTTTGGCCTTCGTAGCTGGCCATTACAGTAGGGTACTTCGAAATTATTTCGGGCATTACCACCTTTTTAATATTATCCATAATAGCTACTTCGCTATCTTTTACCGATTTCAGGTCGGCCGTTACCTGTATTTCGCGTTTGCCATTTAAGTGGTTAATAGCCACATCGCCCCGGGCAATTTCGTAGGCCGCAATTTCAGAAAAAGGAATTCTGTTTCCATCGGGGGTATTTATCCACATATCGTCCAGGTGCTTAATGGAGCTCCTGTTCTGTTTTTGGTAGCGCACCCATACTTTAATTTCGTCTTGCCCACGCTGAAACCTTTGTGCCTGAAAACCAAAGAAACCATAGCGCACCTGATTCATAACCGATTGCAAGGTAAGGCCTAAAATATAGGCATCCTCTTTTAGCTTAATGCGAATTTCTTTAATGCCGGCCGGGTCGTTATCCGATACATCCTTTAAGGCCGGGTGTGCCTGCAGGTAATCTCTAAGCTCGTGCTTTGCGGCTTTTAGCTCGGCAATATTATTACCCAGCAACGATACGGCCACCGGGTTGCCTCCAAAGTTCATCCCCGAACCAAAAGTTAAGCTTTCTACTCCATAAAACTGCCCTGCTTTCTTTTGAATAGCGTTGGTAATGGTAAACGATGGAAAATCGCGGTACTCGCCCGGTAACAAGTTTACCGTAAGGCTTGCTTTGTTAGAACCCGGACCAATTCGTTTAATTATATTTTGCACTACCGGCTTGCCATCGTGTTGCCTGGCTGTAAATTCCTGGTTTACCACCCAGGAGGCTTCTTCAATTTTTGAAATTATAGAATCCGTAATTTTTTCGTTGGTTCCCTGAGGCATGGTAAGGTTTATCGACACCCTATCGCTGGCCATACGCGGAAAAAAGGAAGTACGTACTATACCGCTGGCTATACCTCCAATAGAAATAATTAATAAGGCTGTAGGTATGGCAAAGCCAAGAAAACGGTTTTGCAGGAAATAGGTTAAATAAGGTTTATAGAGCCTGTCGCGTACAAACATAAGCCCCCTATCCGAAAACCGGCTAAGCACACTAAACAATTTGAATAACCCAACCGGAGGTTTTTTATCACGCTTTAGTGCTTTGGAATGCGCCAGGTGTGCCGGTAAAATAATAAGGGCTTCTATCATGGAAATGCCCAGCGTAAGTATAACTACCGTGGAAACTTCTTTAAAGAAATCGCCCATGCGGCCATCCAAAAAATAAAAAGTAGAAAAGGCCAACATGGTGGTTAAAATAGCCGAAATAATAGGAGGT
>JALWRJ010000323.1 GCA_026994125.1 Cyclobacteriaceae bacterium
GGCACAAAAATACACAATTATGACAGAGGAACTCACAAAAAGCCAAGCAGCTATTGCACTGGAAGACCAATATGGAGCACATAATTATCACCCCCTACCGGTTGTACTATCGAAAGGCGAAGGTGTATATGTTTGGGATGTAGAAGGCAAACGGTATTTCGACTTCCTATCAGCTTACTCGGCTGTAAACCAAGGGCATTGCCATCCAAAAATTGTGCGTGAACTGCAAAAACAAGCCGAAACGCTTACCTTAACCTCGCGTGCTTTTTATAACGATAGCCTGGGCGAATACGAAAAATTTATGAGTGAGTACTTTGGTTTTGATAAGGTATTGCCCATGAACACCGGAGCCGAAGCCGTAGAAACAGCCATTAAACTATGTAGAAAATGGGCGTACGAAAAAAAAGGGACTCCTGAAAACGAAGCAAAAATAATTGTTTGCGAAAATAATTTCCATGGGCGTACCACTACCATTATTTCGTTTTCGAACGACCCCGATGCGCGCGAAAATTTTGGCCCCTATACCCAAGGGTTTGTACGCATACCCTACAACGATATGGATGCCCTTACCGAAGCTTTAAAAGATGAGAACGTAGCCGGCTTTTTGGTAGAGCCCATACAAGGCGAAGCCGGGGTATTTGTGCCGGGCGATGGCTACCTACAACAAGCAGCCGAGGCTTGTAAAAAAGCCAATGTATTATTTATTGCCGATGAAGTTCAAACCGGCATTGCCCGTACCGGCAAACTTTTGGCTTGCAACCATGAAAACGTAACACCCGACATCCTCATTTTAGGCAAGGCTTTATCGGGAGGTGCTTACCCGGTGTCGGCCGTGCTGGCCAATAATAACATTATGGAGGTTATACGCCCCGGCCAACACGGCTCTACCTTTGGGGGCAACCCATTGGCAGCCAAAGTAGCCATAGCCGCACTGCAAGTTGTACAGGATGAAAAATTAGCCGAAAATGCAGATAAGCTAGGAAAACTATTTAGAAAACGTATGGAAGTAATGATAAGCAAATCGGATTTGGTAGCTAAGGTTAGAGGCAAAGGGTTGCTTAATGCCATAATTATTAACGACTCGCCTAATAGCACTACTGCCTGGGATATTTGCCTAAAACTGAGAGATAATGGCCTGTTGGCCAAACCCACCCATGGCAATATCATTCGGTTTGCTCCGCCATTGGTAATGAACGAAACCCAACTAAATGAGTGCTGCGATATTATTGAAAAAACCATTTACGAATACCAAAACTAACCAGGCATGATTGTGTTTCGTATTGCAGGTGCCCATGAAATACGCTAAAATTGATTAATAAAATAGTGATTATGCAATGCCACAAAAGTAGCAAGGCAGCACAAAGATTTTTTTTAGCAACAAAACTAAAACCCAGATTTAGTGCAGGGTTTTATACTCACATGTGCTAATGCTAAAAAGTATAATTTTATAAACAACCAATAATAAAGAATTAAGTCCTTTTTCAGCAACCCCTCTTGATTTATGGTTTGGGTTTAATTTACAATTACATTCCACAAATCGTTACCAAAAACAAACACCATTAGAGCAAGTAAAATAGCCATACCAGCTTTTTGAGCATTTTCGAGAAATTTATCGGATGGTTTGCGCCCCGATACTATTTCGTAAAGTAAAAACATAACGTGGCCTCCATCTAATGCCGGAATGGGCAACAGGTTCATAAACGCTAAAATCATGGATAGCATGCCGGTTAAATTCCAAAACCGGTGCCAATCCCAGGTGCCACCAAATATGCGGGCAATACCAATAGGCCCCATCATGGATTTACGTGGGTCAATATCGCCCGATATCATTTTACCCAAACCTTTAATATTCAACCAAACCGCAGCAAAAGCCTGCCCCGAACCCAGTTTAATCGATTGACCAAGTCCGTATTGTTCGGTTTTTAGCTTTAAAAGAGGCACCGCCTGAAAACCCACCGTTGCCGAGCTGTCTAAGGCCACTTGCAAGGTTAAATTTTCGTTGCCGCGTAGTACCGAAAGGGCAACGGTAGTACCGGCATACCTCCGTTTTTCTACTTCAAACTCATCAAAAAATAGTACCGGAGTGCCACCAACGGCTTCAATTTTATCGCCCAGTTGTAGGCCTACCTTATCGGCCTGGCTATTGGGGCTAATTTGCCCTACCTCAAACGGAAAGCGAGGCTCAATAAATTTACCTACATTCTTTTTATCCGAAAGTTTTTCTATTAGGTCTTTGGGTATTTGTACTTTAATGGTTTCGCCATTTCGCTTTACGGTATAGTAAGCATTATCGGTAAGCAATGCATCCGAACCCATTAAATCACTAAAACGATCGTAATCCTGCCCACTAATATCTATAATTATATCACCGGTTTTGAGCCCTATTTGCTGGCCTATTTCTCCGGCTACAATACCATATTTGGTTACTTCTTCTTTAGGAAAGTACGATTCGCCATACGAAAACACCAGGGCAATAAAAATAAGCACCCCTACAATTACATTTACAATAATTCCCCCCAGCATAACAATAAGCCGCTGCCATGCAGGTTTAGACCTAAATTCATAAGGTTTGGGTTCTTCGGCCATGGCTTCCACATCCATTGATTCGTCAATCATACCCGAAATTTTCACAAACCCACCCAGGGGCACTGCCCCTATGCTATATTCGGTTTCGCCATATTTTAGTCCAAATATTTTAGGAGGAAACCCTATGGAAAACTGCTCTACACGCATGCCGAAAAACTTAGCTGCAAACATGTGTCCGGCTTCGTGCACTCCCACTAAAATTGATAAGCTCAAAATAATTTGAGCGGCCATTATTAATCCTTCCATTCGATTATTTTATTAAATCTGTTGTTAATTTTCTTGTTTCAGTATCGGTTTCTACCAATTGTTCGTAGGTAGGAGATGCTACCAACGGTATTTTAGCTAATAAGGTTTCAATCATATCGGGCATCTCTAAAAATGATATTTTATCTTTTAAAAACGCATCCACAACTACTTCGTTGGCAGCGTTTAGCACACAAGGCATATTGCCTCCTTTTTTCATTGCCTCAAAAGCCAGGCCTAAATTTTTAAATCGTTCCGTATCGGGCGCCTCAAAGGTAAGCGATGGATAGTTTAAAAAATTGAATCGTGGAAACTTTGAAGGAAGCCTGTTGGGGTACCCCAAGGCATATTGAATGGGCAGTTTCATATCAGGCAAGCCCAATTGTGCCTTCATTGAGCCATCCGTAAATTGCACAATAGAATGTATAATTGATTGTGGATGAACAATTACTTCGATTTGTTCTTGTTGTAAATTAAACAACCATTTGGCCTCAATTACTTCCAGCCCTTTGTTCATAAGGGTGGCCGAATCGATGGTTATTTTAGCTCCCATATCCCAATTAGGGTGTTTTAGGGCTTGTTCTTTGGTAACAGATTTCAGGAAGTTTTCATCTTTACCCCTAAACGGCCCACCCGAAGCCGTTAAAATAATTTTTTCGATTGGGTTATGAAACTCGCCCGCCAAACACTGAAAAATGGCCGAATGCTCTGAATCTACCGGGTACAGGTTTACACCCTTTGCTTTGGCTAAATTTGTAACCAATTCTCCGGCTACCACCAGGGTTTCTTTATTGGCTAGTGCAATTGGTTTACCGGCCTCAATGGCTTTTAAGGTAGGCAATAAACCGGCATAACCTACCAGGGCGGTAAGCACCATATCCACCGTTTCCATTTGCACCACACTACTTAGGGCTTCTTGCCCGCTATACACCTTAATGGGCAAATCGGCCAATGCTTGTGCCACTTTATCGTACAAAGGTTCGTGGCCTATTACCACCACATTGGGCGTATAGGTGCGAGCCTGGCTAATGAGTAGTTCAGCATTTTTTCCGGCTGTTAGCACCTCCACTTCAAAATAGCTCGGGTGTGCCGCTATTACCTCAAGTGCCTGGGTGCCTATTGAGCCCGTAGAGCCCAATATAGCCATATGCTTTTTACGTGTGTTTTTCAATTAATTTGCTTTATAGGCCATTAATGCATCTGCCAATGTTCGATTATTCGACAAACGTGGCACTTTGTTTTGTCCGCCCAGCTTTCCAATGGATTTCATATAGTTTCTAAAGGAATTTTTTTGCAATGGAATTATTTCCAATGTTTCTAAAATATTACCCGAAACCAAATCAAAGTAATAACTGTTCAATTTTTGCAGGTGCAAATCTAATTGATTTTGAAAGGAAGCCAAATCTTGAGGCCGATGCCTAAACTCAATAAACCATTGGTGGCGGGGCAGCCCTTTGGCAGGCGATACCTGAGGAGCCACTGTAAACTCTACCAATTCTACCTCGCTAAATTGCTGCATTGTTGCCTGCATGGCTTTTTCTACCTCTTCGCCTATTACGTGCTCGCCAAAAGCAGAAATAAAATGTTTAATACGCCCGGTAACCAGCAAACGATGTGGGTAGGTAGATACAAATTTAACGGTATCGCCAATACTGTACCCCCACAAACCTGCATTGCTGTTGATAACCAGCGCATAATTTACACCTATTTTTACCTCATCAATAGTTAACCGGGGAGGATTATCCGTATAGTAGGCATCGGCCGGAATAAATTCGTAAAAAATGCCACTATCTGCCAACAAAAGCAGGCCTTCTTCTTGTTGACTATCCTGGTAAGCAATAAAACCTTCAGAGGCCGGGTAGGTTTCGATAGAAGGAATTTCTTTACCAATGG
>JALWRJ010000324.1 GCA_026994125.1 Cyclobacteriaceae bacterium
CCTACCAATAGGATAGACCACATGGCTACAAAACCGCTGGTAAACATAGAAATAACCAGCATTAAAACAGCTAAGGTGGCAAATAAGGCAAGCACTTTATTGGCATCGATTATCTTGGTTAAATAGGCCCCAATAAACCTGCCTACCATGGCACCACTCCAATAAAACACAACAAATGCACCCACAATGGCTTTGTTGTCAACCATGGTAATATTTTGCTGCACTACCATTTCCGAAATGCTCGACATCCAGGCACTTGCTCTTATAGCATCAGGCAACCCCATGCTTATAAAGTAATTAACCAGATAACTTCCTATGGCTACCTCGGCTCCTACGTAGAGGAAAATTCCTATAGTACCCATTTTAAGTACTTTGTGCTTTAGCGCATTGCCATAGCCGAAACCGCTATCCTTATTTCCTAAAATTACGGGTAACTTTATAAAGGATACGATAACAGCCAGCAGTAATAATGAAAGTGCCAAAAATAAAAAAGGGTTTTGTACAGCTGCAGCTTCGGTGGCCAGGTAAGCTTCTTTAGCTGATGCAGATAAATGGCTAATTTCATCACCTGATTTAATGGTATCGCTTAAAATTAGCATGGCACCTACAGCCGGGGCAATGGCTGTGCCCAACGAATTAAATGCCTGCGATAAATTTAACCGGCTCGATGCGGTTTCCTCGCTTCCTAACACGGCCACATAAGGGTTGGCCGCTACTTGCAGCACCGTCATTCCTCCGGCCAGCACAAAATAGCCCATCATAAATAATGGAAACATTCGAAAGGAGGCAGCGGGGTAAAAGAGTAAACAACCGATGCCCATAATGGTAAGCCCAAGTAAAATTCCTTTTTTATAGCCTATCTTAGAAAGGATGAATCCGGACGGAATGGAGAGTAGCCCATACGCCATAAAAAATGCAAATTGCACCAGCCCGGCCTGGAAATAAGTGAGTTCGAATACTTCGCGCAATCGCGGAATGAGCGAATCTACCAATACCGTAATAAACCCCCACATAAAAAAAAGGGAGGTTACAACAGCAAAGGCTTTGGTGTAGTTTTTATGGGTGCTCAATGGTTTGCATGTTAAAAATTATGGTTTGAAATTTACAAAATCTTTTAAAGAGCTTATAAGATTTTCGATGAATGGTAAAGATGTTGCGACTTACGGTGCTGCCTTTAAGATGACAGGTTAAAAAAATGTGATTTAGGCACTATGAATTTCTTAAAAACCATTTAATTTGTTAAATAGGTTAAAAATTGGTCTTCCCTCTATTAAAAATTTATATAATAAAATGAAAACTTGCATACTAAAAGGAGGTGTTGTAGCGCTATTTGCGCTGCTGGCCGTTAATGTGTTTGCCCAAGATAAAATTTATAAAAAAGACTTATCTGTGATAGCATGTACCATAAAAGAAGTAGGTAGCGAAGATATTAAATACCATACCGATGAGGTACCAGAGGGGGTTTTGCTTTCGATCGCCATCGATAAAGTAGCTAAAGTGGAATTTGCTAATGGTAAAGAATTATTTTTTAAGGACAATTTTACCGACCCTGAAAACTATGCCGATCAGCATAAAAATTTAGTTAAACTAAATTTTTTAGAGCCTTTAAATGGAAGTACCAGTTTTAGCTACGAGCGTAGCATGCGGCCGGGGCGTAGTGTGGAAGGCACACTGGGTATTATTGGCCTGGGTTGGGATATTCGTGAAACCAAGCCTTTGGGTGCCTACGTAGGTGTGGGAATGAAATTTTTATCTAAACCCGACCACTATTTTCGGAAAATGCGCTATGCACATATTTTAAAAGGTTTTTTCGTAAAGCCCGAGCTTATTCTTAGCTCGTACAAGTCTATTCCTTACGAGGATTTTTTTATAAGTACCAACACCAATACTACTGATAAAGTAACCGTGTTTACAGGGGTGCTTATGATAAACCTGGGCAAGCAATGGGTGTTTGACGATGGCTTTGCCCTTGAATTGTTTGGTGGGGTAGGCTATGGTGCTAAGTCGCGCAACGATGTAGCCCAATATTCTATTTTTGTGGGCAACGATGTGCCCCTGGCCGGCCGCGCAGGCCTGCGGATAGGCTTTTTGTTTTAACCTGGCTGCCTTTTTTGCTTTTTATAAAAAAACTGCTTGGCTGAGCTTTGCATATAGCGAGTGAGATTTTTATGTTTTGTAACTTTAGTGCTTAAAACAACTTGTTGTTAATAATCTATTAAATAGATAGTATTTTTGCATTCCTTTACTCGAAGTTTTACTTACTCATGTCTATCCCTAAATACAATTTTAAAGAGTCGCTTAAATTGGGGTTCGAAATTACTTCGATGGAGGTTATACGCAAAACGAGTAAGTCGAAACTGGTTTTACCTCACAGGCAGCAATTTTATGGTTTGTTTTATTTTACGGCTTCGGCCGGAGTACATATTGTAGATTTTAACGAATATCGCATTCAGTCTGGAGATTTGTTTTTTATTTCGAATGAACAGGTTCATTACTTTAATCAAATTGATTTGGTAAGTGGGGTAGTGGTACTCTTTACCGAAGCTTTTTTAGAAAACAATTTGTTATTAGATAAAATATTTGAAGAACCCGGGTTGCCCTTAGTTCGCTTTAGCAAACAAAACCGGCAGGAGTTTGAAAATATTTTAGCACTGCTGCAACGTGCCGTTATTGGACAAGTGATAATGAAAAAACAGTTATTGCAAAAATACCTCGAAATCGTACTGATAAAACTCTACCAGGAAAAACCAATAGTAGTTGAAAACAAAGGAGTGAATTACCACCGGTTTATAGCGTTAAAAAAAGATTTAAAAATACATGTGCAGCAGCATAAGGAGGTTTCGTTTTATGCTACCAAACAGCATATAACACCCAAAACCCTTAACCTGGCTGTAAAAGCAGTAGTTGATAAAACAGCTAAGGAATTTATACATTCTTACGTGCTACTGTTGGCAAAACGGCTGCTGGTAAACAGCCAACTTTCCAGTAAAGAAATAGGCTACGCCTTAGGGTTTAGCGAGCCTACCAATTTTGTTAAATTCTTTAAAAATAAAGAAGGAGTTTCACCCATTGAGTTTCAAAAAGTGGCTAATCTGTATTAAATTGATGTCTGTTTTATAAAAAAGTTTCAAACGTATCATTTCTTGTAGGGTTTATACCTTTTGCCCACTTAAAGCGTGTACTAGTTTTGTTTAAAAAAATTAAACAAAAAGTAAAATGAAAGAACACCTACTTGTATGGGCGATATTGGCTGTAGCCTGGCCATTAGCTCCCGGTAAAACAACACATCATTTAACCATAAAAAAAGAATTTAAAATGGAAACAAAATCGAAAAAGCAAAAAGTAATTGAACTGTTAAAAAGTATTGAAACAGGTGACCCCCATCCGGTAAGTTATATAAATGCGCAAAAATATATCCAGCATAATTTGGCGGTAGCCGATGGACTGGCTGGTTTTGGGGCTGTACTAAATCAATTACCCGTAAATAGCGCTAAGGTAGAAGTTGTGCGAGCATTTGAAGATGGTAATTTTGTGTTTACTCATACAAAGTACAATTTTTTTGGCCCCAAAGCTGGTTTTGATATTTTTCGTTTTGAAGATGGCCTTATTGTAGAGCATTGGGACAACCTGCAAGATATTGCCACCCAAACCGTTTCGGGGCATACACAATTTGATGGCGCTACCCAACTTACTGACAGAGACTTAACCAACCAAAACAAAGAACAGGTAAGGGAATTTGTTGCGGATGTGCTAATGGGAGCGCACCCCGAAAAGATAACGGAGTATATTTCTACTACCACCTACATACAGCATAATCCGGGCGTAGCAGATGGCCTGGATGGGCTGGGGAAGGCATTAGAAGAATTGGCTATAGCTGGCATGCCCATGAAATACACAGCCAACCATTTTGTGTTAGGCGAAGGGAACTTTGTGCTGGCCGCTTCGGAAGGCGAATTTATGAACAAACATGTGGCTTTTTACGATTTATTTAGATTGGAAGCCGGTAAAATAGTAGAGCATTGGGATACCATTGAGGAGATTCCTGCTACCTCGGAATGGAAGAATAATAACGGCAAGTTTTAACACTAGCCACCAGCCTGCCTCCGGAAACATACACTTGTGTTTTCCGGAGGCAGTTTTAATGAATATAGAAGAGCATCCAAAAACCAGAGCTTACCATCAATTTTATTGCGCTTTATGCATTCGAAACAGCTGTAGTTGGAGCTGTGGGTAATGTTTTTAATCTGGTTTACAAAATTGATGCCTAAAAAATATCATAGGTATTTATGATTTTGATATTTGAAATTATCCTAATTTAGGGAAATTAATTCGATTTTTTCAATTCTATACAATATGTTACCCTTTCTTACCTGTTTTAAAAGAAAAATTTGCCTGGTTCTATTAACCATAAAATTATGATAAAATTTCTTTTATTTACCTGTATAAGCCTGGTACCTGCTGTGCAACCTTTTGGAAAAGAAGAGGCGCATGCCATCTATATTTCGGTGCTGGAATTAAACCAAACTACCAAAACGCTTACCATTAAGGTATTTGCCAACGATTTTAGCGATGTTCTTTTTAACTTGTCAAACCAACGGGTTAACCTCTTAAAAGAAGATTGTCAGCAGTATCAGGAACTGATTCAGCAGTATTTTAACAGCCACCTGGTAATTAAAGTTGATGGCACAATATTGCAGCCTGTTCTACAATCCTGCGAAA
>JALWRJ010000325.1 GCA_026994125.1 Cyclobacteriaceae bacterium
AATGCAATTTACTAATGGTACCAATGGGTATACCTGGAGGGTAAACCGCGTTAAATCCGCTGGTTACTACGGTATCGCCCAAGGCAAGTTGGTAATGCCGGGGTACATAAAGCACCTGTGCGTAAGCAGGCGATTTACCATCCCATTGCACCGTACATAAATTGATTTTCCCACGTATTTCGGCCGAAACCTGCACATCTACATCCAGGAGCGAAACCACCGTAGCATAGTGTTTGCCTGCACGCTTAACCTTGCCAACAATACCTCCATTGCCAATTACCCCCATGCCCGGAGCTAGGCCTTTATCAATACCGGCTTTTATGGTTAGGGTGTTATTTAATAAAAACACATTATTATTAACCACCCGGGCAGGTATAAACGCAAAATTTTGCGTAGTATCTGCCGTATAGCTTTGGTCTTTACCATTAAGCAAGGCATAATACTGTGCTCTTAATTTGGCGTTTTCTGAATTTAATTGCCTGTTTACCTCTTTAAGGCTAAAATAATCGCTAATATTAGCTGAGGTTTCTAACAACGCACCCACAACCGTATGGGTAGAATTTACAAACGAAGCCCGGTTATAATTAGCGTTTTTTAGCAATAGAAAAAACGAAACCGATTGGAGTAATACAAATACCAAAAAAGCACTATACTTAACTAAAAACAGTAAAAAGCTGCGCATTGGCTTATGTCATTAGCACCGGTTTGAATTGCTCCAGGTTTTTCATGGCAATACCAGTACCGCGGACTACAGCTTTTAGGGGGTCTTCAACTACATGAATAGGCAGTTTGGTTTTCAGAGCCAGGCGCTTACTTAATCCTCTAAGCGAAGCCCCCCCACCGGTAAGGTGGATGCCCCGGTCGTAAATATCGGCTGATAATTCGGGGGGTGAAATTTCGAGTGCTTTAAGCACGGCTTCTTCCACTTTTGAAACCGATTTATCTAAGGCAAAAGCAATTTCGGAATAGGAAGCTTTAATTACCTTAGGAATACCGGTCATTAAATCACGGCCTCTTATTTCAAAATCTTCCGGGCCGTCATCCAACTCGGTAAGTGCCGAGCCCACTTCAATTTTTACACGCTCGGCCGAACGCTCTCCAATTAAGAGGTTGTGCTGCCTTCGCATATAATCCAGTATATCTTTATTAAAGGTATCTCCGGCAATTCGTATAGATTGATTACTCACAATGCCGGACAGGGCAATTACGGCAATTTCGGTAGTTCCCCCACCAATATCAACAATCATAGAACCCATGGGTTCTTCAATATCAATACCTGTACCAATAGCCGCTGCTATGGGTTCGTAAATCATATATACTTCTTTGGCACCGGCATGTTCGGCCGAATCGCGAACAGCTCTTTTTTCTACTTCGGTAATGCCCGAAGGAATGCAAATAACCATGCGATGCGATTTTGGGAAGAAGCTGCGATTCCCTTCATCAATCATTTTAATCATACCCCTTATCATGTGCTCAGCCGCATGAAAATCGGCAATTACTCCATCTTTTAAAGGACGTATTGTGCGTATGTTGTCATGGGTTTTTTCGTGCATTTGCATGGCCTGCCTACCAATAGCCAACACCTTATTACTGTTTCGATCGATAGCAATTATCGATGGCTCGTCCACTACTATTTTATCATTTTTGATAATCAAGGTATTGGCTGTTCCTAAATCGATGGCCAAGTCGCTTGAAAAAAAATCGAATAACCCCATACTGTGTTCTAAATATTAATGTTGATGCAAATTTTTAAAGCTACAAACTCCTAAGCCGACTAAAATACAAATTTGTTTTAAAACTTGGCCAAATCTACGGTTTTTTAATGTTTAAAATGGCGGGTTCCGGTAAAAACCATGGCCATTTCGTGATTGTCGCAAAAATCTATGGAATCCTGGTCTTTCTTAGAGCCTCCTGGTTGTAGAATAGCCGTAATGCCTGCCTTGTGTGCTCGTTCTACACTATCGGCAAATGGAAAAAAAGCATCGGATGCAAGCACGGCCCCTTTTAACGAAAAATTAAAAGTACCGGCTTTTTTTATAGCTTGCTCCAGGGCATCTACCCTTGAAGTTTGCCCCACTCCACTAGCCAGCATTTGCCCATCACAGGCCAATACAATGGCATTAGACTTTGTATGTTTACAAATTTTAGAGGCAAATATCATATCGTCTATTTCGCTGCAGTTAGGTTCTTTTTTGGTAACGGTAGTAAGCTCCTTGGCAGCATCGGTTTTGTTATTAGTGGTTTGGGCTATTACTCCGCCCAGCAACGATTTAAACTGCTGTTTGGGCAAATCTGTTGAGGTAAGTTCCAACAGAATTCTGTTCTTTTTGGTTGTTAAAATTTGGAGGGCTTCGGGAGTAAATTCAGGTGCAATTAAAACCTCAAAAAACAGCTTATTTATTTCGTTGGCCGTTGGCTCATCTATGGTGGAATTAGTGATTAACACCCCGCCAAAAGCCGAAAGGGTATCGGCTTCAAATGCCCTGAGGTAAGCCTGATGGGTAGTGGTTCCTATTGCTACCCCACAGGCATTGGTGTGTTTAAGAATGGCAAAAGTTATGGCGCCATCAAACTCGTTAATGAGTTGAATAGCTGCTTCAATATCCACTAAATTGTTATAAGATATTTCTTTGCCATGTAATTGTTTCACCACCTTCGACAAATCGCCATAAAAAAAGCCTTGCTGATGGGGGTTTTCACCATATCGCAACGTGTTACCCTCCTGAATACTTTGCTTAAACACCGGCAATTGCTCGGTTTGGTTAAAATAATTAAAAATAGCTGTGTCGTAATGCGAGCTGGTTGCAAAGGCTTGCGCTGCAAACTTTTTACGATGGGCCAGGGTAGTACGCCCCTCCTCTGTTTCGAGTAATTGTAGCAACTCCGGATATTGACTACGCGAACTTACCACCAGGGTGTCTTTATAATTTTTAGCCGCAGCTCTTATCAGCGAAATTCCGCCAATATCAATTTTCTCAATAATTTCTTCTTCTGAAGCTCCACTGGCCAGGGTATCTTCAAAAGGGTATAAATCTACAATGGTTAAATCAATGGCCGGTATGGCATGTGTTTTTGCTTCAGCCTCATCTTGCGCATGGCCTCTACGGTATAAAATACCTCCAAAAACAGCCGGATGCAACGTTTTTACTCTACCTCCAAAAATAGAAGGGTAGCCGGTAAGTTCTTCCACAGGAGTGGCTTCTATACCTAACTCTTTAATAAACGAAAGTGTGCCTCCGGTGGAGTAAAGGGTAACTCCTAGTGAATGTAATTTTTTTATGATAGGTGCCAGGTTATCTTTATGATATACCGAAACCAACGCAGAGGTTATTTTTTTATGCATAAGCCCTAAAATTAAAGCACAAAACTATGTGTTTTATTAACTTTATTCATTGGCTTGGGGCAACATTTTTTGAGCTATTTTTAATACAGTTGCCGGATAATACTTATGCTCTAACGTATGGATGCGGTTAGCCAGGGTTTCGGGGGTATCGTCCGGGTATACCTCACAACTTTTTTGCAGAATAATAGCTCCTTCATCATACGCTTCGTTTACATAATGAATAGTAATACCCGATTGTTTTTCTTTGTTTTTTAACACTTCGCGGTGCACATAGTGCCCGTACATTCCTTTACCCCCATACTTGGGCAACAACGCAGGATGTATATTTACGATAGTAAAAACCTGTGTAAAAGCAGGAGGCACCAACCACATAAACCCAGCCAGCACAATTAGTTGTGTTTGGTTTTGCTGTAATTGCTCCACCACCTTTGTAGAGTGGTAAAATTCCTCACGGTTAAAAACATAGGCCGGCACCCCTAATGTACGTGCGCGCTCCAGCACAAAAGCCTTTGGGTTATTGGTGTAAATGCCTTCAATTTTAACCTCCGGCTTATCTTTTAAAAACGTACCAATAGCCTCGGCATTGCTGCCATTGCCCGAGGCAAAAATGGAAATATGTATCATAGCAAAATCATACTTAAAATGCCCATTACCATCATAAGCTTTGCATAGCTGCTTAGCCAGGCAAAATCTTGTTTTTTATCGGCTCTAATTAATTTAAAACAAAATAACAACAGCATGAGCGAAAGCCCCCCCATAAAAGGATAAAACATAGGCCAAGGCCGGGTAATACCACCAGCTATTACCCAAAAAACAACCAAAAGAAAATACACAATTTTTTTTGTATTGGCAATTCCTAACACAATTGGCAACGTGCGGCAACCGAACTTTTCATCTCCTTCTACATCCTGAGCATCCTTAATTATTTCTCGCACCAACGAAATAAAAAAGGCAAAAACAGCATACATACCCAGCTCGGCAAGGTTGGTTTGGTATAAAATATAAATGGCTACCACGGTAAGGGCTGTTAATAAACTAACCGCCAGGTTGCCCCATAAAGGCAGGCGTTTTAACAGGTTAGAATACAACCACAATAAAAAAGCCGCCAGCATATTAAGAGCCATTATCCACCACGATACCCAAGCCCCTAACGCCACCCCAATAAAATTAAAAACCGAGTGGCCAATTATCACCTTTCTTCGTTCAATATGCTTACCAATAATTACCTTGCCCGGTCTGTTAATGTAATCTATTTTTATATCATAGTAGTCATTTATCAAATACCCGGCCGCAGCAATAAACAGGGTTGAAATTATTAATAAGTACAAGTGGGCATCAGCATACAGGGTTTGAAAAGATTGGTTTTC
>JALWRJ010000326.1 GCA_026994125.1 Cyclobacteriaceae bacterium
GGCTTATAAGTACAACTGAATTCTTTATGACACATGCCCTATATGCTGCGCAGCAAATATTAACTCTAATTATTTTAATTACGGGGTTTAGTGGGGTTGTGAATAATTGTAAAAGCCAACCAGTTCACGAAGCAGCTGCTTTAACGGGTATTGATAAAAATTTGGTTTTAGGCAAGTTTAGTTACCGCAAGCACCCTGATTTTGTAAAAGTAAATAGCAAGTATGCCAGCAAAACTGTGTATTTGCAAACCCTCGTGTATGTCGCATTTATCCGGATGTTCAGCGAAGCTCAAAAACAAGGTATAACGCTGCAAATTTTATCAGGAACCCGTAGTTTTTACCAGCAAAAGGCTATTTGGGAACGCAAATGGCAAAAGTATGCCTCCATGAATCCCCAGGAGCGTACTAAAAAAATATTACGGTTTAGCGCTATGCCTGCAACCTCCAGGCACCATTGGGGAACCGATGTAGATTTAAACAGCTTAACAAACTCGTATTTTGAAAAGGGGGAGGGTAAAAAGGTGTATGATTGGCTGGTGCTCCATGGGCCAACTTACGGGTTTTACCAGGTGTACACGGCCAAGGCTGGTGGACGTACCGGGTACAGCGAAGAAAAATGGCATTGGTCGTACTTACCCCTGGCCAATTCGTATTTGCAGTACTATAACCAGCACATAACCTACTCCGATATCGCAGGGTTCGAAGGGGCGAACTGGGCTCAAAAACTGGATGTTATAGAATTATATGTAAATGGTGTGGGTGGCCTGGATAAGTGATAAAACCAACGTTTTTGACACAATGGATTAAAAAAACTTGACCTTTAAGCCTTAAAATATTTTATACCAAACTAATAATAATGGAGTAGAATATTTTCAGCAGGCCCTACTTAATTTTCTATCTTAATGGCTCGAATGATCAGCTATAATTACCCAATCGTTATCTATCCATTTCCAAACCAAGCTAAAGTGTCCGGTATCGTTGCCGGCCTCCCGTTCTAAATGGTATTGGCCTACCATAAAATATACTTCATCGCTTAAGCGTGTTATTGCTTTATAGGTAAAACGTAGTTTACCACGTTCCTTAGCTGTAGGATACCCTACTTTGTAACTTTCCAACGTATTTTCCCATCCATAGGTTATGCGCTGGCCTCCAATAAACATCAGTGAGTCCGATTTCCAGTAGGTATCCATAAAACACTCCAAATCTCCTTTGTTCCAGCAAAGGGTAGAGGCCTCCATTTTTTGTTTTAATATAGCCACTACCTCATCGTTGGTAGATTGGCCGGGTAGTAAACAAAGGAGCGAAATAAGTAAGTTTAGCATTTCAATTACGTTGGTTAATAATATATTTACCCTGCAAGCTCAAATTAAGTAGTACTCCTACAGGTATCGGCTTCAAAAATAAATAATTATGAACTATTTGGCACATATTTACCTATCTGGCACCAATGTAGAACTGATGTTGGGTAATTTTATGGCCGATTCTATTAAGGGGCAAGCTTGGAAAACTTACCCGCTTGCTATCCAGCAAGGTATTCATTTACACCGTGCTATCGATGATTTTACCGATAGCCATGCCATTGTTAAGCAAAGTAAAAATCGTTTGTGGCACCAATTTGGGCATTACCACGCAGTTATTGTAGATATATTTTACGACCATTTTTTAGCTAAAAACTGGGAACATTACCACCCCGAACCGTTATTCCATTTCGTAGCATCTGCCTACCAAACTCTGGAAACTCACTCACACTTGTTACCCGATAAAACAAGGCAAATCTTTAAGTTTATGCAGCAGCACAATTGGCTGTATAATTATCGGCACCTGGCCGGTATTCAAACGGTATTGAGCGGAATGGCTCATCGAACCCGTTTTAATTCGGGCATGGAACGAGCCACCCTGGCACTAAAAGAGGATTATGAAGCTTTTGCTTACGAATTTGAATCATTTTTTCCACTTTTGAGGCAGTTTGTTCAACAAAAGCTAACCGAACTGTAAATGCAAATTATTTCACGGCCTCAACCAAAAGCAGTCTTTTCCCTGTTCACTTTTAGTGTATTATGCTGGGCAATAGCCGGCTACAGCTTGCGAGTTTTTGTATATTCACAACCTGTTTGGTACCATTACCTGGCAGTATATGGCGCAGGTGGGGTAGGTCTGCTGTTATTTATACGCCAACTTATCAGTTATAAAATTGTTACATTTACCGACAAAACTGTAAGCGTGCGCCATCCTTTTACAGGTAAAAAGAAGCAACTACCACTTAAGTTGTTAGTAAACTGGAAAGAAACCATAATTGCTACCAAAGTCGATCCCTATAAACAATTGGAGCTATTTTTTGACGCATATACGGTGCGGCTAAGTGTACAGGAAAATACCCATTACGAGCAAATTCGTAACTACTTTAAAAAGCGTTGGCCTAAAAAAGAAAAGAAATGAGAGGACTACTAATTATAGGGCTGGGAGGCATGCTGGGCAGTATTGCCCGTTATTTAACCGGTCAGGCCATTAACAAACTTTTTACGTACCAGTTGCCGGTAGGTACCTTAGCCGTTAACATGGCCGGAGCTTTACTTATAGGAATTGTGATTGGTATGGGCGAGCGTTTTCGTTGGTTTAACGAACCCTGGCATTTTTTTTTGGCTATTGGCTTTTGCGGTAGTTTTACTACGTATTCAACCTTTGCTTATGAAAACTACACTTTATTAAAGGAAGGCCACCTGGCTAGCTTTATGTTTTATGTGGTTATAAGCCTGGTAGTAGGCATTATGCTGGCCTGGCTGGGCTATGCGCTTACTCGGTGGATGTAATTTTGCATGCAAAGTGTACCCTTAGCAGTAAATTAGCTATTTGATGCAGAAGGTTGTACCTTTGCAGCTCATTTAATACAATTTCTTTGACTGATTTTAAAAATTTAGGACTTTCTACCCCGATGGTAGAAGTGCTAACTCACATGGGATTTGAACATCCCACGCCTGTACAGGCACAAGCTATACCTTTACTTTTACAGCAAAACCCAACCGATTTTATTGGCTTGGCTCAAACAGGCACCGGTAAAACGGCTGCTTTTGGTTTGCCTTTAATTGAGCTTATAGATGAAGATAGCCGGGCTACCCAAGCACTAATTATGGCTCCCACCCGCGAACTGGGGCAGCAAACAGCTAAACAATTGGTAGATTTTACCAAAAATAATAAAAAGGTAAACGTAGCAGTGGTGTATGGGGGGGCGGCCATCACCAGCCAAATTAAAGCCCTTAAAAAACCAACGCAAATTGTGGTAGCCACTCCGGGGCGTTTACTCGATTTAATTAAGCGCAGAGCCATAGATTTAACCAATGTGCAGTATGTGGTGCTCGATGAAGCCGATGAAATGCTCAACATGGGTTTTAAAGAGGATATCGATGAAATTTTGTCGCATACCCGCGAGCAGCGGGTTACCTGGTTGTTTTCAGCAACCATGCCACCTGAAATCAGGCGGATCGTAAAAAAATACATGGATAACCCGTTAGAGGTATCGGTAAACACCCAGCAAAAAAGCAATGTAGATATTACCCATCAATATGTAATTACTAAAACCTCTAACAAGTTTACTGCCTTGCGCAGGTTTATGGATATACAGCCCGATATGCGAGGCATTATGTTTTGCCGCACCAAGCGCGAAACCCAGCAAATAGCAGACGACCTGGGCAACCTGGGCTATGGAGCCGAAGCCTTACATGGCGATTTGTCGCAAGCGCAGCGCGATGCAGTAATGAAACGTTTTAAAACACGTGCTATGCAATTGCTGGTAGCTACCGATGTAGCTGCCCGGGGCATTGATGTAAACGATTTAACCCATGTATTTCATCATACGCTACCCGACCAACTGGAAAGCTATACCCACAGGAGCGGCCGCACCGGTCGGGCAGGTAAAAAAGGCATTTCGCTGGCTTTTATTAACCCTCGCGAAGATAGAAAAATTACTGAGCTGGAACGAAGGCTTAAAATAACTTTTGAAAAAGTGGATGTGCCTACGTTAAAAGAATTGAAGGCTAGCAGAATTGCCCACTGGGCAGATTTAATTTTGAATACCCAAGTAGATGAACAAGCCAATGAGGTGTTGTACCAATTACACGGAAAATTTGCCCATTTAAGCGAGAACGAACTACTTAAACGTTTGATTACCACCCAACTAGACCATTTATTGCTGCAAGGCGATGGGGCAGATGACTTAAACGAAATACAAGGGGCAAAAGCAATAGGAAGCACCAAAACATCTACACCGGGTATGGCCCGGTACTTTATTAATATTGGTACCATTGATGGCCTTACCATTCCCGATTTTGTACATTTTATTTCGGATACAGCCGGCATAAAGCGTAGTGCCATTGGCGATATAACCATGCAGAAAACAAGCACCTTTTTTGATGTAACTACCGAAGATGACCGGTTCGAGGAAAAATTTAAGGGTCTTGAGATTGAAGGGCGGAGCATTCGGGTAAACCGAGATGCGGAAGGAAGGAAACGTTCATCAGGTAAATCTTCCAGGTCGTTTGGTCGGAGCAAAAACAAAGGCCGCAATGCACGTAATTACCAAAGTAAGGGGCGTAGCCGTAGGAGATAAGTTGCCTTTATGATAACATACTTTAGCTTTCTTGTAGCTCAAAACCCATACTCCGGATTGTCCTCGCTAAACGCATTAGCCGGAAAAGCTGGGTTAAGTTGTAAG
>JALWRJ010000327.1 GCA_026994125.1 Cyclobacteriaceae bacterium
TTCCGAACAGAGAAGTTAAGCCCTTCAGCGCTGATGGTACTGCCGTAACAGGTGGGAGAGTAAGTCGTTGCCAGTTTTTATTTTATAGCCTTTCGTTTTAAAGCGAAAGGCTTTTTTTGTTTATAGCCCCTGCTGGCCAACATACAACTATGCACAAAGTATCTACTCTACCAGGGCTGTGGTAAACAACTCTCGATTGAAATACTCCTGCGTGGTTTGTTTTATTTGCTTACTGCTAATACTTGCTATTTGTTGGTAAAAAATGCTGTAAAAATTATCTGATAAGTTATGGAGTTTCAGGTGTTTAATTTTTGCCATTTTGTCAAAAATATTATCGGTGCTGGTTAGGTAGCTTCCTATGAGGTAATTAATAACCTTTGTTATTTCTTGATTGCTTATATTTTGAGATCCCAGCTTATTCACCTCATTCCATATTAATTCAATAACCTGAGTGGTACTACCTTTTTTTACATCGGCACTAATTTGGACGTACGAGGCATCTTTCAAATGAACAATGCTTGAATGAATTCCATAGGTAAGCCCTTTGTCTTCGCGAATGGATTGCATGAGCCTAGAACCAAAGTAGCCACCTAATATTGTGTTGGTTAGACTTACCAGCGGGTACTTTTCATGAGTTGGTGAAATAGTTAATGTAGCAAGTTTTAAACTTGCTTGCCGGCTGTTTTTTAAACCATTTTTTACCAAACCGTAATTGGGAGAGATTTTTATTTTTGATGACGAGGTTTGGCGATTTATGCTTTGGAGTCCGAAAAAGGTATTTAAGTTTTTAAGAGCATCATCCTTAAAATTTCCAGCCAAACTTATAAATTTTAAGCTTTTAACCGATACATGATGCCAATATTTTACTATATCTCTTTTGTTAAGGTTATTAATATCGTTCTCGGATAGGATGTGGCTATAAGGGTGCTTGCCAAACAAATATTTTCGTAAAATCTTGGAGGCATTATAGCTGGATTTTTGCTCATTAATTTTAATCGATTGTTTTTTTTGTGTTTTTAATTTTTCTATTTGTTCATTAGGGAATGCAGGCTCTAAAAATAAATGTGCAAAAAATGGCAGTATGTTATTGAGTTGATTGCTTAAACAGTATAGATTAAACGAACATATATCGATTCCGGCTTGCATTTGCACAAAGGCTCCTCTTAGCTCAAAGAACTTGTTTATTTCGGACTTGGTGTATTGCGATGTGCCTGCTGTTAGTAAATGTGTAGCAAAATATGACGCACCAGGTACTGGTTCAACTCGTTTTCCTCCTTCAAAAATAAGTTCTAACCCACAAATTTCTTGATCTTTGTCATGAATGGCATATACTGGAATGCCATTTTCTAAAAAATAGGAGTCATAATTTAGTGAAGGTATTTTGGTGCTAAAGTTACATCCGGGTGCAATGGCTCGGTTTATCATACCCTTTGTTAATCCGTAACGGATTCTTCGGTTGTGGAAGAAGGTTCAAAGTTAAAGTGTAAGGTAAATCTTAATGTTTCGGCCAAGGGGTGTTCTTGTTGAGGAGGTATTAAGTAGGCAAAATCGAAACCAAACACATTGTACCTAAAACCCACACCTAAGGTAATAAATTGCCTGTTGCCTTTATTTGCGTGTTCGTAAAAATAACCTGCTCGGGCTGCGAACAAATTATTGTACCAATACTCTGTTCCAAAAGCAATCATTATTTCCTGCATTTCTTCAGAAAATCCATCTGGTGCATCAGTAAACGAACCAAACATTCCACTAAGCAAATTTCTGTTCGGGTCTTTTCCTTTAGCTATAATTTTATTGCCGTCTGCATCGGTTACATACTCTCCATTTTCATCGGTTAAATAAATGGGCGGGGTTGGTACTAAAAGCTTGTTAAAATCTAAAGCAAAAGTTATTTTATTATAAGGGTCTATTTCGGTGGTTAAGGCTGAGCCAAGCCTTAGGTTGGTTGGTATAAAATCTTTGTTTTCTTGGTTGGAGTAGGTAACCTTTGCACCAATATTAGAAATGTTTCCTCCAAAAGCGAGTTCGCCAATTTTGGTATCCATTTTATAATAAGCAGATACATCAGCGGCTACTGTATTGGCCGGTTTGGCTTCGATAGTAGATGATTGGAACTGGCCGGTTAAATTAGAATTAACATAGCGTAAAGTAATTCCTAAACTAAATTTATCGGAAAGCATACGTGCATAGGTGGCATCAACGGCCATTTCCCTGGGATTAAAACTACCGGTGGAATTATTTTGGTCGTCTGTAAAAAAAATATCGCCCAAATCGAAATAACGAAGCGAAACAGCTACCGTTTGCTCTTTTGATATTTTATAATAGCCCGATAAGTACGAAAGTGACATATCGTTTATTATTTTGGCTAACCAAGGCGAGTAAGACAGTGAAAAGCCCATTTTGCTATCGATAAAGGCTAATTTAGCCGGGTTCCAATGTACGGAATTGGCATCGGGTGAGATGGCTGCACCGGCATCGCCCATACCGCCTGAACGTGAATCTGGTGTGATGCTTAAAAATGGTACGGCAGTAGTGATTACCCTACTATTATTGTTTTGCCCAGTTGGGTTTGGTGGTGGGGTAGTAGGTTGCCCCATTACTGAAATAAATGCAAGGGAAGCAAGTGCAGTGATGAAAAATGATTTATAGTTCGCCAAAATCTAACAATTTAAGGTTCAAATATATCTAAATTTAATTAATTAACAGTTATTAAACGGCCAAAGTAACGGGCGGAAACCCCTGAATTAATAGAACGAATAAGGATACTATATATGTATAATCCTTCGGGTAATTTTTGTCCGCTACCATTGGTGCCATCCCAGGATAGGGTGTTTATTAAAGCAGGCGCTTCTGTAAATTCGTATGGTTGGCTATACATTACCTGGCCTGCTCTATTTAAAATGGTTAAAATAACCTCTACGTTATTACCACTTAAATTATGTTTAAAACTAAATGTGGCTTTATCTTTTAGTGGGTTTGGCCAAAGACTTACCTGGCTAATTTTAACATCTTCTTGGTTGGAAACCTTAAAATTTATTTCTTTTTGCGTTTGGTTATTGTAGCTATCCCAGGCTGTTACCCGCAGGGTATGGTTGCCTTGGGGCAAGTTTTGAAGCGGAAAAAGTAGTTGGCCTTTTTGGTAAGAGTTTAAGTCATATACAAAATAATCGTTTAAAGAAACAGGCTCCTGGTTGTTTAGCGAATAGGTAATATGATGCCCCACCTGAGATTTGGAAAGATTAATGCCGTTTTCGTCTGATAGTTTAACAATAAGTAACGAATTGGCACTAACTAAACTATTGTTTTGAAAAGTGGTATCTTCTAAATACACCTTAATATTAGGCGGGGTTGTATCGGTTGGAGCGGTAGCACTAGAACCACCTATATAGATAGAAACATTAGCTCCGCTGGCATCGGTGCTGTCGTTTGCCAGGGCGTAGAGCGAAATTTTTCCGGGTTGGGGTTGGTAGCTGATATCGAGCGGCACTACAAAAGTAAATTTAAATAGCCCGTTTGCTATGGTAGATGAGCCTGCATACAGGAGGTTGTCGCGTTCAGTATATGTGAACGGGGCATCAAAGTTGCCCAATGTTTTTTTAGGAGTAGGCCGGTCGAAATAGTTGATTCCTACCTTACCATTATACGATGTGAGTATATTACCTTGACGGTTTCGGATGCTGCCCGAAAGTGTTACTTTTTGTAAAGCGTTTATGGTATCGAATTTTTGCAAGGCGCTACTATTAAGGGTATCTATGCCTATAAATTCTTTAGGATAGGCGAGTTTCATACTGGGGTCGCCTAGTAGTGAGAAATTACGGTTATTGGCTCCACTTAAACTGTTGTTTTTTGTAGTTTTAAAGATTTCGCCTAAGGTTTGATAAGTACCATTGGATTGAGCTAAAACCGTGTTATAGAAAGCCAACCCCAACTTATAATTGGTGCTGGCAAAAACCGGCCTGCTGGTGGTAATCAGTCCAATAGCTCCGGCTTTAGGTTTAATTACCAAGTCCTCTCCTCCTGAAATTTGATTGGCATCATCGTGGCGTCCAAATTCGCAAGTGGCTGTTACAATTAACGGGTACATGGAATTGTTGTCCAAATCAGCAATCATATCTTTATTAAAAACATTAGATTTTGCCCATTGGTTTTCGTTGCCATGCCCTGTGTAGTTTATAATGAGGGCTCCTTCTTTAAAAATATTTTGAATGGCTTTGTTTACTAAAGGTGCCTTGGTGGTAGAGGGGTACACTTCAATAGGATAGGCATCTACATAAATTTTTTTGGGATCGAAAGCAATGTGCGTGGTATCAATAAGGGTAGATAGCCGTTCAGCATCGCGCTGATGTATATTAGCGTCTCCATTTTCAGCTACAAAATATATGTGCTTTCGCCACTGTCCGGTGCTGCTGGTAGAGTTATAGTTAATCAGTTTGTCAATTACCGCATCGGCATCCTCTACCGATTTTACAGGCAGGCGGCCAACGCCAATTTCTAAGGTGTGGTCGCCTGCCAGGGTTTCGGTCCATTCTCCTTCTGATTCTTCCATAAAGCCCAGGTAGTCGTCCGAACCGTATGTGGTAAGTGGGTTTAACGAATTTCTTGATTGGTATATAGGCACAAACGAATTATTTTTTTGCTCAATGTTACGATAGTCGTATGTTCCTTTCCCAAAAAGAAGCACATAC
>JALWRJ010000328.1 GCA_026994125.1 Cyclobacteriaceae bacterium
TTTTTTCACCGGTTATATCATACAGTTGTGCCGATTGGCAAACTTCGGGGCCAGTGGGCAAGTACCTGTCTTTGGTAATTTTGTTCATTGCCACCAGGTATTTTCCCCAAGGTTTTCTTGAGTTACCACCGGGAATCATTAAGTGACCAACCGAATAGTAGGTAGGCTTTCTATCTACTACTTCCCAGGTACCCAGTTTCCATTTAACCACTTCAGATGAAATAAAGAAAGTGGTGTAGGCGTTTCCTTTTCCGTCAAACTCGGTGTGCAAAGGGCCTAAACCGGGTTGTTGTACTACTCCTGCTACCACATCATCGTATTTTAAGATAGGAATACCATAGGCTTCACCATCAAATTTTTTCTCTTCAATGGCTTTTTGCATTTTGGTAAACGAGTGTACCGTTAAAGCTGCAGCTAGTTTTCCGGCACCTACTATATATTCACCAGTAGGGTCAACATCGCAACCATGTGGCGATTTTGGAGTAGGTAAAAAATAGATAGCTCCGGGAACATCCTTAGGGCTAACCGTTAACACCTCTTTTTCCATGGTAGAAGTGGTAGAATGAGTTTCGTCACTATAAATATTGTGGGCATAATTTGCAGGCATTTTTGTTCCTCCTCCATTAGCCACATATTCTTCTATCTTTTTCCAGTTAATGGCAGCAATAAAATCTTTGTCGTTTTGCGAAGCATTAACTTCCAGCAAGGTGTTGGCTTCTTCGGTGTTGTAGGTGCTAAAAAAGAACCATCCATGTGATTTTCCTCGGCCAGGGTGGCTTAAGTCGTAGTTAAAGCCGGGCATTAAAACCTGGAAAGCCACATTCATATGTCCGGTCTCAGGGTCAACTTTTAAGAAAGATAATGCGCCTTTAAAATTCCCTTTGTATTCTTCAATGGGCATATCGCGCTGCGGTACAGGAACAGCAAAACGTGTGCCGGCTACCACATACTCGGTATTTTCGGTTACAAACGATGAACTGTGGTTACCGGCACTATTGGGCACTTCAATAATTTCTTCGGTTTCAAAGGTTTTGAGGCTAATACGGGCAATCCTGGGTGTGTTGTTTTCGTTAATAAATACCCAACGCCCGTCAATTTCGCCATTGGTTTGCGAGAGGTCAGGGTGGTGAGAATCGCCCCAGGGAATGTAGCCATACGAAGTTTTAAGCATATCTTTGGTTTCTTCGTTGTAACCGTATGCTTTTTCGGCATCTTGCGAAAAAACAGGAATAACTTTGAATAAGCGACCTGAAGGTAGTCCGTAAACGGCCAATTGGCCGCTAAACCCTCCGGAAATAAATCCATAGTATTCGTCATGCTCTCCGGGGGCCACAAATGATCGCTCTGCCAGGTTACCGGCCAGTGCGCCTTTGTTTTCTTTCTTGCCGTTTTCGCAACTCATAATCGAGAGTGCCAAACCGGCTAATGCTGCTGTAAATAAATATTTTGTTAGTTTCATTGTATAAATAGATTAAATTATTCTTTGGGTAAAAGTACTTGGTCAACAACATTTATAATGCCGTTAGAGGTTTGTATAGAGGCCAAAACCTTAACACCATTAACATACACATCGTCACCTTCGGTGGTTACTTCAAAGTAATCACCGGTGGCCATATAAAGTTTACGGCCTTTGCGTGCTTCTTTTTTAAGGTCGTCAATAGTGTAAGAGCCCGGTGCTGCATGGCGGGTTAAAATAGTAGCCAGGTCGTTTACATTTTCGGGCTTAAGCAGGTTGTCTACTGTACCTTCGGGTAGTTTATCGAAGGCTGCATTGGTAGGGGCAAATACTGTTAGGGGGCCGGCATTTACCAATACATGTTCAATGTGGGCTGCTTGTACAGCAGCTACCAGGGTAGTGTGGTCTTTAGATCCCATAGCTACTTGTAAAATATTGGGATCTGATTCTTTATCTACAACCGAAGCTTGCCCTAATGGGGTGTTTTCGGCTGCCACATCGGTGGAAGTGGTGCTTCCTTCTTGCTGATTTTCGCTAGTAGAGCAGGCACTAAATACTAATAGTACACCGGCTACAAACAGCGAGTAAATGGTAGTTTTCATAATTATATTAGATTAGAGTGATTTTTTAGTTTACCTCCTAAAACACTAACATAATATGAGCAGTTGTAGAAAGTAAACTCCTTTAGGATTGCCTAATAAATAACTAAAGGAGTTTAAGGATTTTTAAAGCGTTCTAAAGTATTCTAATACTTGGCGAGCTTCTTCCTGGGTTAGGCTTTGGTTAGCCATTGGTGCACTATACTTCATTAAAAGCTGCTTGGCAATGGGGTCTTCAGCTACCATTTTTTCGGGGTTAAGAATCATGTTCATAACCCATTCAGGGGTTCTGCGCTCTAAGATGCCTTTTGGTGCAGGGCCGATAAACTTTTTATCAGGTTTATGGCAGGCAGTACACTTGGCTTCATACACGGCTTTACCCGCATCGGCCATGGCTTGGTCTATTTCGGCTCCCAGCTCAACGCTGGTAACATCGCCTACGCCTTTATTAGTTTTCCAGCCTTTTTCGGCTTCTTCAAGTGTCATGGGGGCTGCAGCTGCTGCTGGCTCCGACACGGCTTCGCTTTCTGCTTTTTCTGATGATCCACCTCCGCAAGAGGTGCCAAAAAAGGCAAGCGAGGCAAAAATTAGGGTGTTTAATTTGTAATTGTTCATGTTAGTATGTTTTATTTGTACAAAATAAGATAATAGGATATTTATATCCTAATTAAATGGGCTGATTTTTCTAAACGAATGTACTGATATTTATCATGTTTTCCAACTCTACTAAATATGCTATTCGTACCATTGAATATTTATTGCATCATCAAGATGATGGAAAAGTATCAGTAACTACACTGGCAGCTACTTTAGCTATTCCTCAGCCCTATTTAAGCAAGATATTACAGCAGTTATCAAAAGGTAATATCATATCTTCTACAAAGGGTAGAGGTGGCGGTTTTTATTTGAGCGAAAAGAATATGAACCGCCCGTTAATAGATATTGTGGTTTGTATTGAAGGCTATGATGTTTTTGAGAAATGTATTTTAGGTCTAAAGGAATGTTCGGATAAAAATCCATGTTTATTACACAAATACTATAAATCGTTTAAGCAAAGTTTACAAAAGCCTATTCATCAGGATGCGATTAAAGAGCTTTTTAAAGTTCCACCAAATGGTTAAGTAGTGTTGAATTACCCTTCGCTAAGTGCATAAATTTCTCGCAGATCTTTTAAAATTTTGTCAAAATCTAGTTCTAAATCTTTTAATAGGCCATCGTGAATATCATATACCCACCCATGAACTTCCGGGAAGCCATTTTTTAAATAACTGGTTTGAACATAATTAGTTTTAAGCACGTTAATACACTGCTCTTCCACATTTAGTTCTACCAGTCTGTCAAATTTTGCTTTGGAGTCAGAAATAGTTTTAAGCTCCTTATGGTGCATTCTATGCACATCTCTAATATTCTTTAGCCATTTATCCAGCAGCCCCAACGATTGCTTTTGCATAGAAGCTTGAACACCCCCACAACCATAATGTCCGCATACAATAATATGTTTTACTTTTAAAACTTCAACAGCATAATGGATAACCGACATTACATTCATATCGGTGTTGGCCACTACATTGGCAATATTGCGATGCACAAAAAGTTCCCCTGGGTTGGCTCCGGTTAGGGTTTCGGCAGGCACCCGGCTGTCCGAACAACCAATAAACAAATAATCGGGCTGCTGCTCCTTGGCTAAATTCGCAAAAAAATCTGCATTGCTTGCCTTTTTATCTGCTGCCCATTTGCGGTTGTATTCAAATAGTTTTTTATAAGATTCGTGCATAGCTTTAGTTTGTTTACCGTTTGCTAAAATAGCTGGTATGATTTTATATTGCTAATTACCAGGGGCATTGTTTCATAATATAAGCCTTGGACTGGTTAGTGGTACCCAAGTGGTAAGCTTATGGTAAGCTTTATTTAGTATTGTATTTTTTTACTGTTCTTAATCGATTTATTTTGCCGGTAGGGGTTTCAATAAATGGGAAAGCTAACCGGATTTCTTTGGGTTGGTGGTATTTTGTTAACCCTTTGGACAGCAACGGTTTAATAATGCCTTCCAGTGCTTTTTTATGGCTTTCTATGTATAGCACAAGCTTTTGCCCAAGCAAGTCATCGGGATGTCCGGCTACAAAAAATCGGTAATTGAGTTTATTTTTGATAAATATCTTTTCAATTTCCTGCTCAATTACTTCGGGGTGCAGCTTAATACCCCCACTATTAATTACGTTATCGGCTCTGCCCAACCATGAAAATTGATGCGGGCTTTGCAATGCTACAATATCGTTGGTGGTTAGGGTTTTAAGGGCGGTTACCGTACCGGTAATTTGCAAGCGGTTGTCTGGGGTAGTGGTAAACTTTACATCGCCAATGCCCCTAAAATAAGGCTCTGTGGGTTTCGATAACCGCTGCAAGGCAATATGTGAGGCGGTTTCGGTCATGCCATAGGTGCTGTATATGGGGGTGGTTTGTGTGGCTAGCTTTTGCGCAAGCGCATGTGGTACAGCACTACCGCCTAAAATTATGGCTTTAAAACCGGCTAATTTAGGCCGGGTTTCAGGATTTGCCCATATTTGTTGCAATTGCATAGGCACCATGGCAGTAAAATCAAAATGCTCCTGGGTGTGCAGCAATGG
>JALWRJ010000329.1 GCA_026994125.1 Cyclobacteriaceae bacterium
CCGCTTTGCTTCGGCCAAAAATTCGGCCAGTTGGGGGTGCAGTAAGGGTTCGCCTCCGGTAAAATCTACCACCTTAACCCCCAAGCTTTTTAGTTGTTGCAAATTTTGGCTTACCTGCTGTGGGCTAGCATAGGGCGAGGGCTTTTCCCAGATATCGCAAAAGCTGCATTTGGCATTGCACTTATAGGTAAGGTAATAGTTACAGAGTACCGGGTGTTTAATAAGCCGCATATCGGGGGTGTTTGGGCATTAAAAAAACTGCCTAAAGTAAAAGTAAACTTTAGGCAGCGTAAATCTTAAAAAAGCAAGGGGTTTTATTTGCGAATCATTTTTAAAAGCTTGGTTAAGCGCGATTTTAAATCTCTACGATCGACAATAAAATCTAAAAAGCCGTGATCGAGTACAAACTCGGCACTTTGAAAGCCTTTTGGCAGGTCTTTGCCAATGGTTTCGCGAATTACCCGTGGGCCTGCAAACCCGATAAGTGCACCGGGCTCGGCAATATTAAAATCGCCCAGCATGGCAAAAGAGGCCGTTATGCCCCCCGTGGTGGGGTCGGTAAGTAGCGAAATGTAAGGTGTGTTGGTTTGCGATAGCTGTGCTAACCGGGCCGAGGTTTTGGCAAGTTGCATGAGCGATAAGCTGGCTTCCATCATTCGGGCACCTCCCGATTTTGAAATAATTAGCAGCGGCACATCGTTTTTGATGGAGTATTCAATTGCCCGGGCAATTTTTTCGCCCACCACCGAACCCATAGAGCCTCCAATAAACGAGAAATCCATGCAGGCAATGTTAATATCGAGTCCGTTCATTTTGCCATAGGCGGTTCGCACAGCATCTTTTAGCCCCGTTTTTTCCTGGGTGGCTTTTAGTCGTTCGGGGTAGGGCTTGCTATCGGTAAAACCTAATGGGTCGGCCGATACCATATCCGCATTCATTTCGGTAAACTTATTATTATCAAACAGCAGTTCAAAGTATTCTTTGGAGCCTATGCGCACATGGTAGCCATCTTCGGGGCTTACATAAGCGTTGTTCTTAAGTTCACGGGTATGAATTATTTTGCCGCTTGGGGTTTTGTACCACAACCCGTCAGGTGCTTCTTTTTTAGCTTCGGTAGGGGTCAATATCCCTTTATCTTTTCGTTTAAACCAGGCCATAAGTAGGTGTTAGGTTCTAAAAATATTTACCTGTACATGTAAAGGTATAACAAAAAAAGACCAATTGGGAAAATCCAATTGGTCTTATCGTTATATCTAAAAATTCTTATTTTTTTTCTTTGATACGGGCAGCCTTTCCCTGGCGTCCTCGTAGGTAGTACAGGCGTGCTCTGCGAACCTTACCTTTTCTTAGCACGTCAATTTTATCGATGTTAGGAGATAAAATAGGGAAAATACGCTCAATGCCAATGCCATTAGAAACCTTACGTACGGTAAAAGTTTCGCCATTGGTGTTTACATTTTTGCGCTGGATAACCGTACCCTGAAACTGCTGGATACGCTCTTTATCGCCTTCTTTAATTTTATAATGCACGTTAATGGTGTCGCCCGATTTAAAATCTGGGTGATTGCTGCGTACGGCTGCGTTTTCTTCTTCTACTAGTTTAATTAAATCAGTCATTTTTACACGGATTTAGCTGCGATTTAAAAATCGGACTGCAAATATAGAATTTTTTATTTTAATTAATGCTTATAGCAATAAAATTTAACTAAGTGCTAGTGGTATTGGGCAACAAAAGCTTATAATGCCTTATTTTTTTTTAATTTAGCTGTATGAGTACAAAAAACATAGTAACCCCAAGTGTTAAAGCAGCAGCCATTTTTATTTCATTTGGGGCTATTCTTACCATTTTAATTTTTTTTAAAAGCTTTTTACAACCCTTGGTGGTGGCATTACTTTTTTGGTTTATTATAGCCGAAGTAAGGAAAGGCTTACGAAAAATTAAGCTTTTTAACCGCTGGCTGCCCAAAATTGTACTTACCATTAGTAGTACGCTACTCGTATTTTTAGTGTTTTACATTTCAATAAACATTATTGTAGTAAACATCAATAAGCTTACCAGTAATTTTGATGCCTACAGTGCTACCCTAATAACTTTGTTGGAAAAAATTGAGCGAATTTTAAATATTGATAACCTGGGCGAAACACTTGAGAACCAAAAAGAAACGCTGATGAATACCGCAGCCAATGCGGCTACTTCGTTGGCTTCGTTTGTAGGAAAATTATTTTTGGTGTTTTTTTATGTGTTGTTTTTACTGTTGGAAGAGTCGCAAATTGATAAAAAATTAAACATTGTGTATGCTGGTAATAAGGATACTAATAAAGTGCATAAAACCTGGATGCGCATACACGAGCTACTAAGCGATTATTTAAGTATAAAATTACTTACTAGTTTTTTAACCGGTTTGCTTAGCTTTTTTATTTTATTGTTTTTGGGTATCGAACTGCCGGCCTTATGGGCTTTTATTATCTTTTTGCTCAATTTTATACCCAGCGTGGGGTCTATTATTGCCACGGCTTTTCCGGTACTGTTTTCTATTGTGCAGTATGCCGATCTTAAGCAAACCATTAGTGTGCTTTTAGGAATATTAGCTGTGCAGGTGCTTATTGGTAATGTGGTTGAACCAAAACTTTTAGGTAATAAATTAAACCTAAGCCCTTTTGTAGTAATTATTGGTCTGGTGTTTTGGGGCGTAGTATGGGGCATAATGGGTATGTTGCTATCAGTGCCTATTATGGCATCGTTAATGATTGTTTTTAGCCAGTTTGAAAACACCCGAGGTTTAGCAATCTTTTTTTCACAAAACGGTGAAATTGAAATGCTCCTAACTAAAAAAGAGGGTTAATAGTGGCAGATGCTTTTTAGTGGGCAGTTGGCTTTATTTATTCTTAAATTAGATTTGATAAATTCTTGAAAACTCGATAACTTACCCTTTCTTTTGCAACAACTATTAACAACATAACTATGAGCGAGCAAAGCGAAAAACTGAAAGCACTACAAATGACCATCGATAAGCTTGAAAAGGCCTATGGTAAAGGTGCCGTAATGAAATTAAGTGATGAACGGGTAGTAGATGTGCCTTCCATTTCGACCGGCTCGCTGGGCTTAGATATTGCCTTGGGTATAAATGGCATACCACGTGGCCGGGTAACCGAAATTTACGGACCCGAATCCTCGGGTAAAACTACGCTTTCGATGCACTGCATAGCGCAGGCGCAAAAAGAAGGGGGCTTGGCCGCTTTTATTGATGCCGAACATGCCTTTGATAAGCAATATGCCGAAAAGTTGGGCATTCAAACCGAAAATCTGCTTATTTCGCAGCCCGATAGCGGAGAGCAAGCCCTTGAAATAGCCGAACACTTAATCCGTTCGGGAGCCATAGATATTATTGTGATAGACTCAGTAGCTGCCTTGGTGCCCAAAGCCGAGCTGGAAGGCGATATGGGAGACAGCAAAATGGGCTTGCAGGCTCGTTTAATGAGCCAGGCCTTGCGTAAGCTAACCGGCACTATTAATAAAACGGGTTGTGCCTGTATTTTTATAAACCAGTTACGCGAAAAAATTGGAGTGATGTTTGGCAACCCCGAAACAACCACCGGTGGTAATGCCCTTAAATTTTACTCTTCTGTAAGGCTCGATATTCGAAGAATAGGGCAAATAAAGGATAGCACCAACGATGTATCGGGCAACCGTACCCGGGTAAAAGTAGTAAAAAATAAAGTAGCTCCTCCTTTTAAAGTAGTTGAGTTTGATATTATGTACGGGCAAGGGATTTCTAAGTCGGGCGAAATACTAGATTTAGGGGTGGAGCTTAATATTATTGATAAGGCCGGTTCGTGGTTTAGTTATGCCGGCAATAAACTGGGTCAGGGGCGCGATGCCGTAAAAGCTTTAATTGAAGACAACCCTGAGCTTATGGACGAGTTGGAGGCCAAAATAAAAGAAGCCGTAAGTGGTACAGCTGAACAAGCTGAGGCCTAGGCTAGCTAAGCTTAAAAAATGTCATTTTTTGTTGTAGCATTTGCGTTTGTTCCAGCAAACGGTTGGCCTCTTGTGCCATGGTGTGCGATGCTTCCGAGTTTTGCTGTGTAATTTCATTTAGGTTTTGAGCAAACTGATTAAGCAGTTCGGTAGAACTTTTTTGCTCTACCGAAGCATCGGTTATGCCTTGTACCAGTTCCGAAGTTTTAACAATACTAGGCAAAATGGCTTCGGTGCGTTCACCGGTGTCTTTTTCAAGCATTAAAGTTACTTCAGCCAGGTCGGTTATTTCTTCGGCCGAAGCCTGGCTTTTTTCGGCCAGTTGTTGTACTTCTTTAGCTACCACGGCAAAGCCTTTGCCGTGCTCGCCTGCCCGGGCAGCTTCTACCGCAGCATTAAGTGCCAGCATATTGGTTTGCGAAGCTAATTCGTTGATAACCTCGGTTTTTTCTACAATTGCCTCTACCGATTTAAGGCTGTTTTTCGAAAATTGCGAAATTTTGTTTATTTCATCGTTTACACTAGTAGCAATAGAGTTGGTTTCCTGTGCCCGGCTCGAGTTTAACTCGGTATTGCTGGCCAGTTCTTCCAATGAGGCGGATATTTCTTCGGCTGCGGTGGCTTGTGTACTGGCTCGCTCGCGTAAATCGTTGGCTACTGCATTTACCGAAGCGCTAATGGTGCCTAGCACAT
>JALWRJ010000330.1 GCA_026994125.1 Cyclobacteriaceae bacterium
CCTATTGTGGGCCGCGAAAAGGAAATTGAACGGGTAGCGCAAATATTATCGCGTAGAAAAAAGAACAACCCTATACTTATTGGCGAGCCCGGAGTAGGTAAAACGGCTATTGCCGAGGGCTTGGCACTGCGCATTGTGCAGAAAAAGGTTTCGCGCATACTGTTTGGCAAGCGGGTAGTAACCCTCGATTTGGCCTCTCTGGTAGCAGGCACCAAATACCGTGGCCAGTTCGAGGAGCGGATGAAAGCCGTAATGAATGAGCTCGAAAAATCGCCCAATGTTATTCTGTTTATTGATGAACTACACACCATTGTTGGTGCCGGTGGGGCTTCGGGCTCGCTCGATGCTTCTAACATGTTTAAACCAGCTCTGGCTCGTGGCGAAATACAATGCATTGGTGCAACCACCCTTGACGAATACCGCCAATACATCGAAAAAGATGGTGCCCTGGCCAGGCGTTTCCAAATGGTAATGGTAGATGCTACCACTCCGGAAGAAACCATTGAAATTCTGGAAAACATTAAGGAAAAATACGAAAACCACCACCATGTAACCTATTCTAACGAGGCCATTGAAGCCTGTGTTAAATTATCGGACAGGTATATAAGCGACCGCTACCTACCCGATAAAGCCATTGATGTGCTGGACGAAGCCGGTGCCAGAGTGCACATTAAAAATATTCATGTGCCTAAAAATATTGTGGAGTTAGAAGACGCCATTGAAGAAGTTAAAAGGCAAAAAAACCTGGTGGTTCGGAGCCAAAAGTACGAAGAAGCAGCCCGGCTGAGAGATAGCGAAAAGCAACTCAAACAAAAGCTGGAAGAGGCTAAAGATATTTGGGAACTCGAAACTGAGAAAAAACGCTATAAGGTAAATGAAGACCATATTGCCGATGTAATTGCCATGATGACCGGAGTGCCGGCCAAACGCATTGCCGAAAAAGAAAGTAATAAATTGCTGGGCATGGCCAAGGAATTATCGAGCAAAGTGATTGGGCAAGATGAGGCCATTAAAAAATTAGTAAAATCCATACAGCGTACACGTGTGGGTTTAAAAGACCCCAACAAGCCCATTGGCACATTTATATTTTTGGGCCCTACCGGAGTAGGTAAAACCGAGCTGGCCAAAGTGCTGTCGCTCAATTTATTCGATAAGGATGATAGCCTTATTCGAATTGATATGAGTGAATATATGGAGAAATTCTCGGTATCGCGATTGGTAGGAGCGCCTCCGGGATACGTAGGCTACGAAGAAGGAGGCCAACTTACCGAAAAAGTAAGACGCAAACCCTACAGCGTAGTGCTGTTAGACGAAATTGAAAAAGCACACCCCGATGTATTTAACTTGTTGTTGCAAGTACTGGATGACGGTATTTTAACCGATGGACTGGGACGTAAGGTGGATTTTAGAAATACCATTATTATTATGACATCCAACATTGGAGTGCGTGACCTTAAAGATTTTGGTGCCGGTATTGGGTTTGCCACAAGTGCCAAAGCTAAAAACGAGGATGAAGAAATGCGGTCAACCATCCAAAAAGCACTTAAAAAGGCCTTTAGTCCCGAATTTTTAAACCGGCTGGATGATGTTATTGTATTTAACTCGCTTAAGCGTGAGGATATACACAAAATAATAGATATTTCGTTAGGCCACCTGTTTAAACGTGTACACGAACTAGGCTACATTATTGAGCTTACCACCAAAGCCAAAGATTTCTTAGCCGAAAAAGGCTACGATCCTCAATTTGGAGCCAGGCCTTTAAACAGAGCCATTCAAAAATACCTCGAAGACCCCATTGCCGAAGAAATTCTTAAAGGAGATTTGGCCGAAGGAGATGTGCTTTTGGTAGATGTAGATGCTAAAACAAAAGAATTAGCTTTCTCGAAGAAAAAGAAAACCGAAAATAGCAAACAGGAAAAATAGCGAATTAACCTGGAAAAAATTTAGCACAAAAAAGCTGCCCTAAACCAGGTGCAGCTTTTTTACAATTAGAAGAACTTATCAACTAATAGCAGATGCCCCGGCCACCTTTACTTTGATCGCACCCAAAGCAAAAGTGGCAACAGGGTTATCGGCATTTTCTTTTAAAACGCATATTCGTTCTTACCAATTACATAGTCGGCCACTCTTCTGCGTGCTTCTTTTACATTAAAAGGTTCTTCTTTGGTAAAACGTTTTAATCCCATAAGCATCATGCGCATTTCATCGCCTTCGGCAAAGGCATAAATGGCTTCGCGGCCTGCACGGGCAATATCTTCCATGGCATTGTGCAAGAAAATACGAGCCATGTCAATTTCGTGAGCGCAGGCTTCTTCGCCTCTTATACTTACCAGCTTTTCTACCCTAAGTATTACCGATTCGGCTACATATCCTTCAATCATCATATCCGCCAGGTTCATCAAAACTTCTTGCTCTTCCGAAAGCTTAGCCATTAACTTTTGAACAGCTCCACCCGCAACCATAAGTCCGGCTTTTTTAAGATTGGTCAGGTATTTTTTCTCTTTGCCAAATAGGCTGTCATCGGTGGCTGCACTAAAATCCGGGATGCTCATGAGCTCACCGGCCACTTTTTGGGCCGGTCCCATTAAGTCCAGGTGGCCTTTCATGGCACGTTTAAGCATCATATCAATGGTTAGCATACGGTTAATTTCGTTAGTGCCTTCAAATATTCGGTTTATACGGGCATCACGGTAAGCGCGCTCAAAAGGGCCTTCGGCCGAAAAGCCCATACCTCCACCAATTTGTACGGCTTCATCAACTACAAAATCGAGTACTTCGGAGCCATGCACTTTTAAAATGGCGCACTCAATGGCAAACTCTTCGAGCGATTTAAGCCGGGCTTTTGCGGGTTCCATTCCTTCGGCTACAAAAGCATCGTACGCATCATCAATATTTTGTCCGGCTCGGTAGTGTGCCGATTCCGATGCATAAATGCGACTGGTCATTTCGGCAATTTTATTTTTTATAGCGCCAAATTCGGTAAGCGACTTACCAAATTGCTTGCGTTCGTTGCCATACTTAATGGCTTGGGTTAGCGCAGCTTTAGAGCCCCCCAATGCAGCGGCACCCAGTTTAATACGGCCTACATTTAAAATATTTACAGCTATTTTAAATCCGTTTTCGCGTTCCGAAAGCATGTTTTCAACCGGTACGGGGCAGTCGTTAAAGAAAATTTGGCGGGTAGATGAGCCTTTAATCCCCATTTTCTTTTCTTCATCGTTCATAGTAATGCCGCCAAATTCTTTTTCTACTATAAAGGCTGTAAGGTTTTTATCGTCATCAATTTTGGCAAATACAATAAACACATCGGCAAAGCCACCATTGGTTATCCACATTTTTTGGCCGGTTATTAAGTAGTGTTTACCATCTTCTCTTAGCACCGCTTTGGTTTTGCCCGAGTTGGCATCCGAGCCCGAATCGGGTTCGGTAAGGCAGTAGGCTGCTTTCCATTCGCCTGTAGCTAATTTAGTTACATATTTTTGTTTTTGCTCTTCGTTGCCATAGTACAAAATAGGTAATGTGCCAATGCCTGTATGAGCCGAAAGCGCCACGGCAAACGAAAACCCCTTACCGGTAACTTCCGATACCAGCATGGTGGTGTTAAAACTCATACCAAAACCTCCCAGGCTTTCGGGCACTGAAGTGCCTAATAAGCCTAACTCACCTGCCTTATCGAGCAAGCCGGGTATAAGTTCCGGGTACTTTTGCGAATCGATGTCATCCAATTTAGGATATACTTCTGTTTGTATAAAATCCTCGCAAGTTTGAGCTATCATTTTTTGTTCTTCATTCCATTCCTCGGGAATAAATACGTCTTGTGCGGGAGTGTCTTTAATTAAAAATTCTCCTCCTTTTAATGCTGTTTTTTCCATTGTTTTTTTGAGATGTAAGATGAAAGACAATAGATATAAGATTTGCTATCTTATATCTATTATCTATTCGTCTTTTGTCTAACTTAGTTTAATAATTCATAAATTCCTGCTACGCCCTGGCCACCGCCAACACAGGCTGTTACCATTCCGTATTTTTGGTTGCGTCTGCGCATTTCGTTAAATAATTGTACCGAAAGCTTAGCACCGGAACACCCTAATGGATGACCAAGAGCGATGGCACCACCGTTTACATTTACTTTGTCAGTATCCAGCTCCAGCTCTTTAATTACGGCCAACGATTGTGCAGCAAAGGCTTCGTTAAGCTCAATTTGGTCAATATCTTTTAGTTTTAATCCGGCTAGTTCAAGTGCTTTAGGCACGGCTTTTACAGGCCCAATTCCCATAACTCTGGGGTCAACTCCGGCAACGCCATAGGCTACCATGCGTGCAATAGGTTCCAGGTTGAGTTCCTTAACCATGCGTTCGCTCATAACCATCACAAACGAAGCTCCATCCGAAGTTTGCGAAGAGTTGCCTGCGGTAACCGTGCCTCCATTGGTAAAAGCCGGTCTAAGCTTGGCCAGTACTTCCAGCGAAGTATCAGCCCGGGCGCCTTCATCGGTATCTACTACAAACGAGCGAGTGGCTTTTTTGCCTTCTTCGTTTATGTAGGTTTCGTTTACGGTTACGGGCACTATTTCGTCTTTAAACTTTCCTTCTTTAATGGCTTTAACTGCTTTCATGTGCGAGTTGTACGAAAATTCATCCATATCCTC
>JALWRJ010000331.1 GCA_026994125.1 Cyclobacteriaceae bacterium
TTTGCGGGCAGTAGCCGGGTCGTTAGGCGTAGCTACTTGAAAATGGTGTCCATTATTGTGGTAAGGCAAAAAGTGCATTTCTAAAGAGGTTAATAATAGCAACTCAGCTAAAAACCGTTCGAAGCGAGAAGACCGATGCCCAAGCTCATGGGCAATGTTTATTCCAAATACACCACACATAAGCCCCATAGATAAGGTTATGCCTACGTACTCGGCCGCAGTAACATTATGGTGGCTTACCCACTGAAAAAAGTAAATTAATACCGCCCATTGCACCGGTACTGCTGCATATAATACTACATCAAAAAAACGATCGGTTTTTCTTTGGTCTATGGCCGGGTGGTTGGCATGATTGGGCGCTATGGCCAGCTCTAACAATGGCAATAACCCATAAAAAACTAACATAGGCAAAAAATGGCCAACCCCGGGTAGGTAAAACGATAGTAGCACCGTAATGGGTAGTAGATAGACCAGAAAGTACACCGGTTTTTTCATAACTAAACCTCTTGTTTTCTAAAACTTTTCTTTTAACGAAGTTACCATACTTTCGGGCATAGCTTTGTACCCGGGTGGCACTACAAACAGGCTGTCGGGTAGAGGTTGTGCAAGTATTGTATCGGCCGAAATTTTCATTTCAATATCTTGCGTTTGATAGATATACTCAAGTGGTAGCCCCTTTAAGTTAAAACCGCCCATTCCCTTTAGCATCCGAGGAGGTATTAAAGGGGTATAATAAAAATAAGCATGGCTCAAAGAGTCGTTCATGGCTAGTTCTACCTCTAGGCATTGGTAGCCGGCAATGGTTTTTTTGTTGCCGGTGGGAGTAAGTGTATAGTTTTTTGCTTTGTCTAATTTAAGGATGTTTAACTCTTCTTGCGGCATGTTAAATTTCCATTTTTGGCCTTCAATTTCCATAAGTACTGTGGCATGGTGTTGTTTGGCATCTAACAAAATGGTGGTAGTAGCCACACTTGTGTTTTGCACAAACCTGGATTTGCTTCCTTTTAAATAGATTTTTTGCTGCGATTCAGGAAGTGTTTCATTTTTTTTTGCATTAGGCAAATTATACGAAATATGGTAGCTTACTACCCCTTCAAATGCCGGTGTGGTTTGTGTAGCAAAAACAATAGAAAGAAAAAATGACAGAATTAATTTCATAGTCCTTGTAATATGTAGCTTAAATAGCAGGTAAATTTACTAAAATTTAACTAAACTAACACATTGATGGCCATCACGCTTTATTTATATAAGCTTTGTATGCAGGTAGCAAGTGCATTGTTTTACTTAATTTGGCCTTGCCGCCTGCTAAGTTACCAGGTAGAGCCGGCTCTTTTGGCTTAAACAAGCCTGTGTTTTTCTTTTATGCAAGTATTAATTTAGTAAAAAAATACCTAAATTTATAGATGTATTAAACCGTTACATCTATGCAAATACCCGAATACAGCATTAAGCTACACAAGCTAAATTGCTATTTGCCTGATGAGGCAACCGATGAAATTTATCTAAAATTTAATGGTAAAAAGTTATGGCCAAAAAATGAGGCCTATGTTTCGATGAACGAAGGAAGTGTAGCCGAAGTAAAGCTGGCCACTACGCTGTTAAAGGGCGCCTCTATAGTAGTAGAAGTGTGGGAAAAAGACACCCTCTCGGCCGATGACAAACTAGGCAGGTTTATATTGGAAGCAGATAAAATTGGCGGCCCGTACCAATCGGACATGATTAAGGAGGATAACGGAAAATCGAAGTACAGCCTGGAATGGGAGGTGTGCTAAGCGCTGGCTTGATGCGCCATTTCCATCAGTTTTAAAGTAGTGCGCCAATTGCGGGCGGTAGTAGTAACCTGTAATTTTTTTTCGAAAAGCCGGATGGTTATTTTTGAAAACCCGAACCCGGCCGGCAGTAGCGCATAAATCACATCATTTTTTATTATAAGTTGGTCATGTGTGGCCAGGTAAGGATTAAAAGTTGCTACCTAAAAATTAGCTGGTGCCCGATGCAAAAAAAACACAAAAATCTTGCTAGAATCTGCTGTGGTAAGATTAAAGGGTAGCTGGCTTACTACCTCCTCCCACTGTGGCAAACTGCGTACTAATACAGGCACTTTAAACCCATAATTAGCCAGTATGTTTTCTTGAATTAGTGCTTCGAGTACTTCATTTTCTTTGGGTTTTGTTTGAAACACAATGTTGCCGCTTTGAATATAAGTAGTTAAATTGCTGAATCCCAAACTTGCCAAATGAGTCCTTAGGTCGGCCATTTTCATACGTTTTTGGCCGCTAACATTAATGCCACGCAGTAAGGCAATGTAGGTTTGCATGTAACGGTAATAAACAGGCTTATTTCACTATCTGTTCAAGCAAATCTTCTATATCGCCCGGGGTTGACATTATTTTAGTAAAAGTACCCATGGTTAAATCGGGGAATGAGAGAGCTATTCTATACCTGCCGTGCAACATATGTACCTCATTGTCCATAACCAATAGTTCGTAAGGCAAAAAAGCAGTATGCTTTGGCGAAGCAATATCTATTTTAGGTAAAAATTTTCCTTCACCATCTTCGCCCGAGAGGGCAATGCCATACAAGGCAAGTTTTTTGCCGGGCAGGGTAACTTTGTACACCAATTTAGCATGAGGAACTCCTTTTTTTAGGTTGGCATCAATTTTAGCCACGGCAGTATTATACGAATCAAATTCGGCCAACTCGTTGGTATCATCAAAATAAGGCATGCCCAGCATGTAATGGTATTTGTGTAAATCATCGGCTTCAATTCCTTTTTTAGAACCAAACGGAGTGCCTTTATAGGTGCCGCACGATTTCATGGCCGATTCAAAAGCTTTTGCTACTGCCTGGTAATTTGATTGCACGCTGGCAAAACTGTTTCGAAAATAAGCATTGCCCCAGTACACCGGATTGGTGTAGGTAATGTTGGTTATATTGCCTTCGCGTGTAATACCCACCCGCAGGGTTAAGGCAAAGCCGGTTAGCCCGCCTTGCTTTTGCACGGCAGCCTGCAGTTGGGCGTGGGTTACTATAAGCACATAGCGGTGTTGGTCTCCGGCAGGCATATAGCTGCCCACTACTTTTAGGTTTTGGTCAGACAGGGCATTGGCTACGGTTGTCTTAGCTTCGGCTACCGATGCCGGAGTGGTAGCACCTACTATATACGGGCTTAACCCTTGTGCATGCGCCTTAAAAAAAACAACTAACGAAACGAGTATCGCAATGCGTGCTTTCATTTTATAAAAGTTTGGTGGGCTATAAATATAGAAACCAATTGCCTAATTCAATAATATTTCAAACAATTTTCTGTTATTTTGCTTCTCTATTACCTGCCAGCGCCTCCGCCATTTTCTTTTTAATTTGTGCATTACATAAATTACCTATACTGCCTTCGTGCGTATGCTTAATTTGCTTAGCAGGTTGGTAATTTCCGTTTTCAATATAGGAGGCTATTTTTTGATAGGCTTTACGAAAAGGTACGCCCTGGGTCACCAATTCATTAACGGCCTCTACACTAAAAAGCATATCGTATTTTGGTTGCTCTACTACGGATGGGTGTACGATTAAGTGCGAAAACATAAAACCTGTAATTTCGAGGCAGTCTTTGAGTGAAGTAATGGAAGGGAACAACGACTCTTTCAGTAATTGATAATCACGATGATACCCTGTGGGCAGGTTGTTGGTAATAAGGGTGAGTTCCGTAGGCAAGGCCTGCATTTTATTGCATTTAGCTCGTACCAGCTCCAATACATCGGGGTTTTTTTTATGAGGCATAATGCTCGAGCCAGTGGTAAGTTCCTTAGGAAACGAAATAAATCCGTGATTTTCGTTCATATATAGTGTAGCATCCATAGCCAGGCGGCTAAGGGTGCCTGCAAGCGAAGCCATGGCAAAGCTCATCGCTTTTTCGAGTTTGCCCCGGCTTAGTTGAGCAGCTATTGAGTTGTACTTTAGGTAAGCCATTTGCAACTCCTGGGTGGTTTGGGTTCGGTTTAAGGGAATAGAGGAGCCATAGCCGGCTCCGGAACCTAAGGGGTTTTGGTTGGCTATTTTAAAAGCTGCATTTAAAAAATAGATGTCATCAATAAGTAACTCTGCATAGCCCCCCAACCATAACCCAATAGAAGAGGGCATGGCTACCTGCATGTGGGTATAGCCAGGTATAAGTACGTTTTTGTGTTGCTCGCTTAGCTGTTGCAACCGGATAAAAAGTGCCTCTACTTGCTGTTTAATTAGGTCTATTTGCTCTTTAAAGTATAAATGCAAGGCCACCAACACCTGGTCGTTACGCGAACGGCCGGTATGTACTTTTTTGCCGGTGTCTCCCAATTTTTGGGTTAGCTCGTATTCAATTTTAGAATGCACATCTTCAAATTCATCTTCGATGGTAAATGTACCGTCCTCTACTTGCAGCAATAGGGCGTTAAGTGCTGTAATTAATTGCTCTCGTTCGGCTTCGCTAATAATACCAATGCTCAATAGCATATTGGTATGTGCTTTTGACGCCTGCAAATCGTGCTTCGCAATGGCCATATCTAAATCACGATCGTTGCCAACGGTAAATTTTTCTACGGCATTTTCGGTGGTGTATCCTTTATTCCAAAGTTTCATAATTTTATAATTTTATAACCACAAAGGGCGCTA
>JALWRJ010000332.1 GCA_026994125.1 Cyclobacteriaceae bacterium
GTACGATATATGTATTACCTTTTTCAATGGTTAAAAATTTGTGCAAACGTAAATCTTATTTTGGTGAATTACGTAGATATAGTTGAACCGTTTTAAATAAAAATTGTGTTGTTGTGTTGCAAACTGATTATATTTGTTTAGTAAATTAGTTATATTAAATATTAGTTTTATGAATTCTAGAAAAACAGGACTTACTTTTGGATTGATTGCAGGAGCTGCTTTGGCCGCTTATGCCGTTAGTAAAGTAAGCAAGGATTCAGTAAAGGAATTAGGTAAAAAGGTTTCAGATTTAAGAAATTCTTTAACCAACCAGTTAACTGAATTAAAAAACATAAAGCGCACCGATAAGAGGTTTATTTAATGTAATATAAAATAGCCTCTTTTACCTGCTGCATGGTTAGTGGGATGGAATGTTGTGCTTTTCCGATGCTTTGCAATAATACGGCTTGAGTTGAGTTTCCTTCATTTTTTTTATCCTGTAACACGTATTCAGCTATTTTATTGAGATGCCCTTTAGGCAAAGAAACCCGTTGGTAAAAAGAATCAATGGCTTCCTCGATTTGCCTACATTCTTGATGCGATAACCCTAGTATTTTCTCGGAAAGATAGCTTTCCATAATGATACCTGCTGCTACTGCCTCGCCATGTAAGATGGGCGTGTTATTTGTTAGGCAGAATGTTTCAATGGCATGCCCCAGGGTATGCCCCCAATTTAACAATTTTCGATTATTACTCTCGGTAGGGTCGGATAATACAATTCTATTTTTTAGTTGGATGGATGTAAGTAGATGCGGTGTAATGGATTGCACATCGATACGTAGGTTTATTAAATCTTTAAAATGTGTACCATCGGCAATGAGGCCATGTTTTAACATTTCGGCAAACCCTGATAACAATTGCTTGTGAGGGAGTGTATGTAAAAACCGGGAGTCGATAATTACTTTGTTAGGGAGTTGAAAAAGGCCAATATGGTTTTTGAGGCCTTGGAAATCGATACCCAACTTGCCCCCAATACTGGCATCTACTTGCGATAGAAGTGTAGTAGGTATATTTATAAAATCAATTCCGCGCTTATAAGTAGCTGCGCAGAAACCACCCATATCGCCAATAACACCCCCACCCAGATTAATCAGGAGGGCTTTACGGTCGGTGGTATGCCGGGTAAGCTTGCTCCATATAAATTGGCAGGTGTCCAGGTTTTTATATTGTTCGCCACTTTTTATTTCAATGCAAATAGCTTCTTTCAGACTTTTTTTTACTAAAGGGTAGCAATGTGTTTTGGTGTTTTCGTCTAACAAAACAAATACCGATGAATACTTTTTGCTTGCTAAAAATGAAGCAATAGATTCTTCGGCATTTTGCGATATTTCGATATAAACCGGGAGTGTTTGGTTCATAAATTAACGATTTTGGATAAAAATTTAAAGGTAGTAGAATTGCTTTAATAAAGGTTATTTCTCATCGGAAAAACTAGGGATAGCATTGTATATTTGTAGCGGATAACGCATTTAGCATGACTCAAATAACCAAGGAATCGTTTGAAAATACGGCTATGGCCTTTGTTGCTAAAAACGATTGGCAGTTGAAGAAAGCCTATTGGCTTTTTAGAATAGTCAATAATAATTTAATGGCTCGAATAAGTACCAAGGCAGCCAATTTGTCGTTAAAACTTCATTTTCCTGTAAAAGGCATTATTAAAAAAACCGTATTTGAGCATTTTTGTGGAGGCGAAAGCATTGCCGATTGTAAGCAAACAGTTGCAACTCTTTCAAAATATAAGGTAGGTGCCATTTTAGATTATTCGGTAGAAGGCAAGCATGATGAAGCAGCCTTTGATATTGCCTTAATGGAAACCTTAAAAACTATTGAGCATGCCAAAGATAACCCGGATGTTCCTTATTGTGTGTTTAAACCTACCGGTATGGGCTCTGCTTTGATTATGGAGAAATTACAGTTAGGTAAGTCTTTAACTAAGGAGGAACAGGTGGCGTTTGATAAAATGAAAAACCGGTATTTGGTTTTGTCGCAAGCAGCGTACGATAATAACGTGCGATTGCTTATTGATGCAGAGGATTCGTGGTATCAGGATACGGTGGATGAAGTAGTTTACGAAATGATGGAACAGTTTAACAAAGAACGAGCCATTGTATTTAATACGTACCAAATGTACCGTTGGGCCAGTTTGCAAAACATAAAACAAGCGCATGAGCGAGCTAAGGCCAAAGGGTTTGTGTTGGGCGCTAAATTGGTAAGAGGTGCCTATATGGAAAATGAAAGAGAAAGAGCCGCTCAGCATGGCTATAAGGATCCTATATGTGCAGATAAGAAGGCTACAGATGATAGTTATAATAATGGATTAAAATACTGTGTAGAAAACATTGGGCAAATAGAGCTTTTTAATGGCTCGCATAATGAGTATTCTAATCAATATTTAACCGAATTAATGGATACATACGGGCTTGATAAAGATGATAAACGAATTTATTTTGCGCAGCTATATGGCATGAGCGACAATATATCGTTTGTGCTGGCTGATGCAGGCTATAATGTGGCCAAGTATGTGCCTTATGGGCCGGTTAAGTTTGTGATGCCTTATTTGATTAGGCGCGCAGAAGAAAATACCTCGGTAGCCGGGCAAAGCAGTAGAGAGTTAATCTTGTTGAAAAAGGAACTTTTACGTAGAAAAAGCAATTCAAATTCATAAATCTCCTTCTAATACTTTAGCAACAATCGTGTAATCTTCGTTAGTTTTGCATTCTTTTAATACATAAGCAATGCAGTTAAGCGAACAAGAAGTAGTACGTAGAGAAGCCAAAGCGCAACTTGAAAAATTAGGAATTAATCCATATCCATCGGAATTATACCCGGTAAGCCATTATGCGGGCGATATAAAAGCACACTTTACCGAGGACAAGGCAGATGATTTTAAAGAAGTAGTACTGGCCGGCCGTTTGATGAGCCGTAGAATTATGGGGTCTGCTTCGTTTGCCGAATTGCAAGATGCCAGTGGGCGAATTCAGTTTTACATTCGTAGAGACGATATTTGCCCCGGTGATGACAAAACATTGTACAACACAGTATTTAAAAAACTGCTGGATATTGGCGATATTATAGGCATTAAGGGGTTTGTATTTAAAACTCAGGTAGGCGAAACTTCTGTACACGTTAAAGAGTTAACGGTTTTAACAAAATCATTAAAGCCTTTGCCCATTGTAAAGGAATCGACTGATAAAGATGGGAATAAGCAGGTACACGATGCATTTACCGACCCGGAACTGCGTTACAGGCAGCGCTACGTAGATTTAATTGTAAACCCTGAAGTGAGGGAGACCTTTAAAAAGCGTACGCAGTTAGTAAATACCATGCGCCATTTTTTAAGTAGCAAAGGTTACCTGGAAGTAGAAACACCTATTTTGCAGCCTTTATATGGAGGAGCGGCCGCCCGGCCCTTTAAAACACACCACAATACGCTGGATATGACCCTGTACCTGCGTATTGCCAATGAATTATATTTAAAGCGATTAATTGTTGGGGGTTACGATGGCGTGTTTGAGTTTTCGAAAGATTTTAGAAACGAAGGAATGTCGAGGTTTCATAATCCTGAGTTTACACAGGTAGAGTTGTATGTGGCCTATAAAGACTACCATTGGATGATGGATTTGGTGGAAGAAATGATTGAGCAGGTTGCGTTAGATTTGCATGGAACCACCCGGGTGCAAGTGGGTGAGCATGAGATAGATTTTAAACGACCCTGGAAACGCTATACTATGTTTGAGGCCATAGAGCACTTTACCGGTATTGATATTTCGGAAATGAATGAGCAAGAGTTAAAAGAAACAGCTCAAAAACTGGAGGTTCCGGTAGATGATTCCATGGGGAAAGGTAAACTGATAGATGAAATTTTTGGAGAAATCTGTGAAGCCAGGCTAATTCAGCCCACTTTTATAACCGATTACCCGGTAGAGATGTCGCCTTTGGCCAAAAAGCACCGAAGCAAACCTGGGTTGGTAGAACGCTTTGAGGCCATTGCAAATGGCAAAGAAATATGCAATGCGTTTTCGGAACTTAACGACCCCATTGACCAACGCAAGCGTTTTGAGGAGCAATTGGAGCTAGGTAAACGAGGCGATGATGAAGCGATGGTATTAGATGAAGACTTTTTGCGAGCCATAGAGTACGGAATGCCCCCAACGGCCGGTTTGGGAATTGGTATTGACCGGCTCTCTATGATTATGACCAACTCCAATTCCATACAAGATGTGTTGTTTTTTCCACAAATGAAACCTGAAAAGAAATCTCAAGAGGCCACCACTCAGGATTTTGTACAAGCCGGAGTACGGGAAGAATTAGTGCCCATATTGCAAAAAACAGGCATTAACACCCTTGAGCAATTAAAAGAAGCGAACCCAAACAAATTGTTTAACGATATGTGCGGGCTTCGTAAAAAAATGAAATTGGATGTTAAAAACCCTACCAAGGAAGAAGTAGCGCAATGGATTGACGGTTAGTCATTAAACTACAAGTAATTTTTGGGTTAGGTTGCTCCATTTTTGTTTTTTCTTTCAGAAAAATAGTTTTCTACTTTGCTTAACGGCCAGGCATTAAAAGTACGATCGGCTGTTAAGCCTCCTTTGCGG
>JALWRJ010000333.1 GCA_026994125.1 Cyclobacteriaceae bacterium
CATGATCGGTTTGGGGAACAAACCATCTCACTGGATCAAATCAAAAACTTAGGAGCCGAGGCTTTTAAAAAGATTTTTGAGATACCTGCCGATTTTCAAACCCTTACCGAGCGAGAGGGATTTAATGACGAAATTTATGGGTTTAAAAACTACACGATAGCCCAAAAAGACATTATTGGGCTTAGTAGCAAATATTCTATTTCAAAAAATATTGATGTATATTTTGGTACGTATAATACGTACACAAAAAATGGCAAAGCCCGAAGTTATGTGCAAAAATTTAGCGAGACCAACCCCCTGAACTCGTTTACTGAATCTCAGGAAATTACCAATTATTCGAGCAAAAGCAAGTTGGATTTTCGGTTAGATAAAGAAAAGCTAAAAGCCCGATTGGATATAAATGCCGTTATATTTAAAAATGATGCTAAAAACCTTAATAGCGAACCCCTCCAAAACCTTAACTATCAATATGGAGATGTGCATGAATCAAAAGCGTTTTATGAAAACCTTTTGGTAGAATATAAGGCAAATCAAAAACTGGGGGTGCAGTTAAAAGCTTCGCATTCGTATATAGATGCACCCCATAACAAGTCGCTGCTCCACAACAACCCATTTTATACCGGTATTTTTGTGGATGAAAACAATAACCCCGTGTATGATTTTGGCCAGAGAACTTCCTCTATTGCCACTAATGTTTTATCCGAAATTATGGTGCAGTACCGAAGTAAAATTGGTGCATTTAACACAGGTTTCCGTTTTCAGAGCCGAAGCCTTGATGCGGCAAAAAATGGGTTTAATAAAGAAGATGAAAACAATTTAGTGCCTGTGCCGGTTTTTACAGGATCAAAAAACCAATTAAATTATCAAAATTGGGGGCCATTTATCAAACACCGCTTGCCTTTAGGCGATATTACCTTTAGCAATGAGGTAAGGCTTGCCCAAATAACATTCCCGAATAGTACAAATGATAAAAAAAACCAATCGTTTGTTGAGTTTAAATCCGGGGTAGATGTTTCCTTTGGCAGCTTTAGTTACATTAATGTGGCACTTTCCAGGCAAATTTCATCTTACCCCATGCAAAAGCTTGTGGAGGGCTACGACTTAACCGGTTTTCAAAGTATTGCCATACCAAACAGGCAAATATTAACCCCAACGCCTGAATACACGCTGGAAATACTGGGCGCCCAAAAGTTTACAAATATTGGTGTACTCTTCGACCCCGCTTTGCTTTATGGCCGTAGCCAAAACACAGATCGTTTTTTGTTTAGCAACGAACCCGTAATTATAACAGAATACGATCAATTACGGTCAGAGTATTGGGCACTCAGCTTTCCTTTTAGTAAATCTTTAAAAAAAATTCCGCTAGACATAATTCTTGAACCCGAAGCCCTTATTAATCAATCCCAAAATATAGATTCAGTTGGCAATGCTTACCAAACCAGGACTACACGGGTGCTTATGGGGCTTAAACTAAACACAGATTTTAAAGAGCAGTGGTATGATTTTAACCTTTATCCAAAATACACTTCGTTTATTTTTGAAAATAAAAGTTTAAATGCTCAAAGTACCTTGGATATGGTTTCGGTTAATTTAGGCTTAAAAATTGACCTGTTTAACGATAAGTTATTGTTTACCCCTACGCTAAGAACGGTAGCTTTTTACGGAAATGTGGATTCAGACTTTACCAACATTAGTTTAAAAATAGAGGCTCCATCAAGTAAAATTTTCTGGTTTATTATGGTAGATAACCTATTGAATAGTTCAGATTTCATTATAGAAAGCATTTATCCTACCTATTCTATGCTAGAAAGCAATTCAGTTTTTGAGCGTTACGTAAAATTTGGCATTGAATACAAATTCAAATAGAGATAATATTTATTGCAGCAGCCTCGGTATTAGCCAAAACCTACCGCGATGCCTATATGCAAAACTTAGCCAAAACCTACCCCGGCTATGGATGGGAGCAAAATATGGGCTATCCAACCCGGGCGCATAGGCAGGGCATTCGCTCCTTAGGGGTTACCCCTCATCACCGCAAAAGTTTTCAGCTATTGCCTACCCAAATGGAGCTTTTTAGGGCCTGGCAGGAATGAAGTGTTTTTTTATTTCTTTATTACGCTGTTCTTCAGGGGCAAGGGTTTTAAGTGTTTTGTTTTAAAAAGCTTGCACTTTAATCCCTAAATTTGAAGTTAACAGACTGATAGTAAATAAGCAAGACGTTTTTCAGCAAGCCCTATTTAATCCAATCATCCGAACTCGAAACATTTAGCACCCCGTTTTTATCTAAGATGTAATCCATCATAACCGGAGTTCTACACCCTTGAAAAGTGGTTTCTGACGTAGCTTTAAGTAAAATAGGGTAGGAGTATCCGTAATCGCGCTTTCGTTTTACTTGCTGGCCTTTATCGTTTACTAAAAAGCCCCACTCAAATGTAATGGGCGTACGCTTACACGATGCCGGAGCCAAACCAAATATATCGTATTTGTACACTCCGGTGCCATCCTTATTAAGCTGTAAATACCCGGTTTTTCGTCCTTTGTAAGTACCTATAAACTTGTTATCTACCGCAATGGTTGTAGTGTAGTTTTGTCCACGGTAGTTTATAATACGTGTGCTATTCGTAGTTTGAAGGTACAAAAACCAACACCCGATTATCCACATTGCAAATGCTTTCATAAAGGCTATATTATGCTTCTAACGCAGCTACCCCCGGCAATTCTTTGCCTTCCATAAATTCTAACAAGGCTCCTCCTCCGGTAGATACATACGAAACCTTATCGCCATAACCCATTTGGTTTACAGCTGCGGCCGAATCGCCACCTCCAATTAATGAAAAACCACCAAAGGCAGTAGCATCGCGCACGGCTTTGGCAATAGCACGGGTGCCCTCGGCAAAAGCGGGCATTTCAAATACGCCCATGGGGCCGTTCCATAGTACTGTGGAAGATTTGCTAATTATTCTACGAAATACCTCTTGCGCATCGGGGCCAATATCCAAGCCCATCCAGCCTTCGGGTATGCTAATATTATCCGATATTTTAGTGTTGGCATCGGTTGCAAATTTATCGGCAATTACAGAATCGATGGGCAACTCCAGGCTTACATTTTTTTCTTTGGCTTTTTGAATAAGTTTTTTTGCAAGTTCCAGTTTATCCTCCTCAACCAGCGAGGCGCCCACCTGCCCACCTAAGGCTTTAAAAAAGGTATAAGACATGCCCCCACCAATAATCAAGCTATCTACTTTATCTAATAATTTTTCAATAATCAAAATTTTGTCCGATATCTTGGCACCTCCCATAATGGCAGTAAATGGGCGCTGTGGGTTCTCCAATACCTTGCGAGCATTTTCAAGCTCCGATTGCATTACATAGCCACATCCTTTGGTAGTAAAAAATTGAGCTACAATGGAGGTTGATGCATGTGCCCGGTGGGCAGTGCCAAATGCATCGTTTATATATACATCTCCTAAGGAAGCTAATTGTTGAGCAAATGCTTCATCGCCCTGTGTTTCTTGTTTGTGGAAACGCAAATTTTCGAGCAGCAAAATTTCTCCGGGAGCAAGGTCTGATGCCATTTGTTGTGTTGCATCTCCAATACAGTCTTTGGCAAATTTCACCTCGGTTTTAAACCTTTTGGTTAATTCCGGAACCAAATGAATTAACGAAAACTTTTCTTCGGGGCCGTTTTTGGGCCTGCCTAAGTGCGACATAAGTATGACAGCTCCACCATCATTTAAAATTTTTGATATGGTAGGTTCCGCTGCATTTATGCGCGTAAAATCGGTTATTTCAAACGCTTCGTTTAAGGGTACATTAAAATCTACACGAACTAGTGCGCGTTTGCCTTTAAAAGAGATGTCATCAATGGTTTTCATAAGACTAAAATATAGGGTTAAGTAGAAGCACGTTTCAATCGGTCGTTAATAGCCAGGCCCAACCCTTGTGCAGGGGCAGGTTCGGCCAAAATAATATCAATAGGTTGTTGCGCCATCCAGCGCAACGCTTTAAAAAGGTTTTGAGCAGCTTCAGCCATACTGCCCTTAGGTGTTAATACTTGGTTTTTAAAACCTGCATACGTTTTATTAAACGATATGATGCCAATTTTTTTGGTGGCATGCTCTTTTAGCAAGTTATTAATATTGCCCACTACCAGGGGTTTGCCGGGCGAGTAATGGCTGGTAAGCATACCCGGTGCAGCAGGTTTTGAACTGGAATGGGTTTGTATATTTACCTGTCCAATTTCTGCTTCAATATCCAAAACAGTTAGCCCTCCTAAGCGTAATATCTTTGGGGTAGGGGAATCAAAAGAAACAATGGTGGACTCCAGCCCGATTTGGCATGAGCCTCCATCTAAAATATAATCTACCTTATTGCCCAACTGGTCGGCTACATGCTGTGCCGTGGTAGGGCTTACATAGCCAAATGGGTTGGCGCTGGGTGCGGCTAATGGGAAGTTTATTCTTTTTAAAAGTGCCAACGTTAGGGGTTGTTGTGGAATCCGGAAGGCCGCACTGGGCAATCCACTGGTAATGATATCATTAACGTTAGATGTTTTTGGCAATACCAGGGTTAACGGCCCGGGCCAAAACTTGGTGGCAAGTTGGCGGGCTTTGGTTGGGAAATC
>JALWRJ010000334.1 GCA_026994125.1 Cyclobacteriaceae bacterium
TTACAAAGTCCGCATTGTATGGGTACGTTGTTTTGGCAGCTCAACGATTGTTGGCCGGGGCCCAGCTGGAGTGTAATCGATTATTATGGCAATGAGAAAATTGCCTATGAAACAGTAAAGCAGAATTTTAAGCCTCTCATTGCTGTACTGAATAGCGCTAAAAATGAGATTGAAATCATATCTGATTTGGAAGAGAGTTTTGATGGAAAAATTGAACTTCTGGTTGATCGCTCCAGGCTGTTTTCTGATGTAATCAAAATGAAACCATTATCAAGAAAAATTGTCGGCATTAATGGTTTAAAAACAGGCTCAATACTAAAAATACATATTATTAACTCAAAAAAGCAGTTGGTGTTTAGTGATGTGTTTTATAACAAAGGGCAATAATAATTTTTATTGTTACTCCTGCGTAGGCAGGAATCCGTAAGTATGGCATTAATAATTATAAAAATTGATGCCCTCAAACTTATACTTTTTGAATAAGTTATTACAAAATCATCTCCAAGGGCAGATTCCTGTATACGCAGGAATGACGTTATCATTCTAAAGCCTATTTGCCAAATTGGAGGACAATGGGACTTTTTCAGCAAGCCCTTTTTATATGAGGAGCACATATCATATTGCAAGAATCTTTTTAACAATGAGAAATTTTTCAAATGTTTGGCTTTGTTAACTGTTAGCTTAATATTTTTTTATTGCTTTTGAAACTTGTTCGTGGCATTGCATTTATGGTAGGTGAGCCTTTCTGTTTATTGACACATATCTTCCATGTGTAGTTTTTTACCATTATTTGGTCAATTCTTTGGGTATTAAAAGCTTGTTGTCCGGTATGAATGAGTGTTGGCGGTAATGCCGGATAGTTTGCCTTTAATAGTTTATTTTTTAGCAACAGCACCTTATTTTTTGTAAATTTGAACTGTGGAGAATCAAGGGATTGACATAGAAATTGATGAGTTAACAAATTCAGTTAGAAATGTTATATCAGGAGATAGTTTTCAAACCGAAGTCTCTTTGGTTACCAAATCGGATTTAAAAATAATTACTAAAAGCAAAGGATGGCAATTTAACTGGAAACTCGAATTAAAACATCCAGAAAGAGATGTTTATAAATTGACAATAGTTAATAATCAATCAATAATACAAGGGCTAGTAAGTTTAGAGGTTAAATCAGACCATGTTTATTTACATCTTGTTGAAAGTGCACCATTTAACAAAGGGAAATCCAAGTTATATACAGGGGTTCCTGGTAACTTAGTGGCATTTGCATGTAAGTTATCCTTTCAAAGAGGAAATGAGGGAAATGTAGCATTTATTGCTAAGACACAACTTATTGATCACTATGTGAAAAGTTTGGGAGCATTTCATTTTGGAGGCAGGTTAATGATTATTGAGACAAATGCTGCAATGAAGTTAATAAATAGGTATTTTTCAAATATTTAGTATTATGGGAAAACAAATAGTAGAATTAGACGTTGATTTCATAGGAACACAAGAATCAACTTTAACGAAAAAGGAAGAAAAAGCAATTAGTGAATATCTTCGAACTCGAAAATCTAAAAAGAAATATACTGCATCGAGAAAAAAGTTAGTGCCTGCAATTAATGCAAATACCTCTAACAATAGGTAAGCAGGCAAGACGGACACTATGGTTGACTGAGATTTCAGTATAAAAATGACATTATATCTTTTAGGGCATAAAAAATATTCATAAATATAATGTATACCCTTTCGGGTAAAAATTAGCTTGAAATAAGGTGTGCTATACCTAATTAGATGCAACTTCCCCTACTAATAAACGTTTTTTGGAAGACTTTACTTTAACCTTGAAAGCAAACATATTTAAGGTATATAATGCCTAATTTAAATCATTTGTAGCATCTGTTCTTATCGGTATTTTGATTCAAAATGCACTTTTGGAGCTTCCCAGGTAATACTATCTCCATAAATATTGCGTGAGTTACTAATTACTTCTAGCCATTCGGGCGTTATTTTAATCAGTATCAAATTCTTTCGATTCGGATAAAATTCTTCCCAACCGCTTTTCCAATGAGCGTTGATAGTAGTGGTGTCGTTTACGAGTTCGGCTTTGCCATATAATACCACATAGCCGCCATTGCCTTTTTCAGTATAATACACGCTTACTTTATTATTATTTTTAATCTGGGCTACCTTTCGACTTTGAAGGTTGGTGCCTAACCAAATAATAAAATCATCTTCTAATGGCAATGTTTCCAACGCTCTCGCCCTTGGTATTCCTTCTGCATCTATGGTGATGAGTGTACATATTTCCGCACTATCCATAATCTCTTTGGCTGCTTGCTTTACATCTATTTCTTGGCTCATTCCGTTAATGGAAAAAGCGATTAGCGTAACAAGAACAAAAGTGAATTTAAACGATGTTTTTATCATTAGTTGTAATTTTTATAAATAGCTTTTTCAAATACTTTCCAATGGGCTTCCGTCATTCGGTCAGGGGTAAAAAGGCAAATGCCTGTTGCTCCATTTTGCATCGATTGCTGAATGGCAGCTTCTAACTCTTCAGGCAACAGTCCATGGTTTTCCGGGTCGGGTTCTAGTTTCTTTTTGGCAGGGTTAGGGCAAATAAACAAACCACTGATAATGGGCTTTTTGTTGTGCACACTTTCAACTGCTTCTTTGGTTACGGTTCCAATCCATTTTGTATTTTCCAAATAAAAATCGTTATAATTCATAGGAAAAAAAGCGTCCAAAGACCATTTATCCCATTCTTGCCGAACTAATTTTTTGGCTATTGAATTGGGGCCAGGGAAAACAGCTGCGTTTATTCGTTTACCTTTTCTGTGTACTACTTTAGTAAGATTCTCAACCATTTGGGTAATTAAATCGTACCTAAATTGTTTCCATTCGGCTACTTGGCTTGGGTCTTCTACTTTTGTAATATCAATACCTGTTTGCACTTTAAAATTGGTTGTGCATACATTGCAATAGCAGTAGTCATAGGCGGGATATTCTTTGTCCATCACCAACCCGTACTTGTCCCAAAGGCCACGGGCCAATATTACATCTGGGAAACGGATATAATCTAAATGGATGGCATCTACTTCTTCAACACTTGCAATTTTGCTGTACATATTACCGAGATACTTCTGCACCTCTGGTCTGCCAGGACATAAAAAATGGTAATGATCTACATACGCAGGTTTATCATAGGCAGATTCACCTTTGCCATTTACGGCATACCATTCGGGTTTTAGTTCTGGTCGTATGCTCTGCACCATCGTAGGCACCCACGCTTCAAAACCTAGTCCTGCCGACTTGGCTATTTTGCCAACACGTGCATAAGTAGTAGGGGCTTGGCCTCCATTATACATAAGTACATCAATGCCTTTTGATTTTAGATCTGTAAAATTTGCTAAAATCTCGGCATCAGTAGCCTCTCCTGGACCACCAAGCCACGCATACACTGGTATTTTTTGTGGGCTTTTATCCTGAATTTGCGAAGAACATCCGAGGAGTTGCATGCCAAAAATAAGCAAAAGTAAAGTGTTCGTTTTTACACTCATGTTACTCAATCGTAATTTCATCTACAAATATCCAGGTTTTACCTCCTGCGCCCAAATGCCAATCGGGGCAAACGCCAAAGTTTTTGGCTACCATTTTTACATAACGGGTTTTCGCATGGGTTTCAACTCCAAATTCCTTTGTAAAAGAGCCTTCTTTCTTTATACTAAAGGTGTTCTTAATTGTTTTTAATTGCTTAAACACCTGGCCATCTTCCGATATGTAAAATTCAACCTGCTCCGGAAACCATATCCAGGAGCGGATGTCTTGTAAAAATCCGGCCGAAATGCGTTTAACTTCTTCCATCTTACCCAAATCAACAATGGCTACTACATCTTGCCCCTGGTAGCCTTGCCAAAAGCCGGTTCTAAAATTATTACTACCTTTTAACCTGTCAATTAACGCATCATTGCCTTCGGCAGCATATTGATTGGCGTAGTTCGAAAACAAGGTGATGCTCCTGCCGGGTTTTATTTTTAAAAACTCACTAGTCACGGGTTTACTTCTTTTTCCGTAGGCATCTACCGATACAGCAGTGATGGTAGTGGTATTCTTAATAATGATTGGTTGGGTATAATTTGTCCAGGCAGTATCGGTGGCATCTCCCAATTTAAACTCGATGTTACAATCGGAGCAATTGCTCCCAATTTTTATTTGCAGGGCTTCGGTAAAGGTTTTTTTATCGGCCTCAATAAAAGGAATAGGGATAATGTGGTTGTTTGTAATTTCAGAATGGGGCTGATTTCCTTGGCCCACACCAAATGTATTGGAAGGCGTAGGGCCCATTTCAACTACAAACTCTCCTCCCTCCATAAGGGTAGAATGAGGCAGGTACGATTTTGTATAATTAACTCCATTTAACGTAGCTGATTGGATGTATTTATTGGTGTCTGATAAATGAAGTGCCTTAAACGTAAATGAACGACCATTCTCCAGGTTGTAGGTAACTTCATTAAAGGCGGGTACTCCAAGGGTGTAGTAGGGCAAGCCGGGCGTAACGGCATACATGCCTGTGGCACTTAGCACATACCAAGCACTCATTTGCCCACAATCTTCGTT
>JALWRJ010000335.1 GCA_026994125.1 Cyclobacteriaceae bacterium
CAACCAACAATTCAATATTTTTAAATACCACCTCGAACCCGACCATATTGAACCCGTAAGCCTTGAGAGCTTTAGCACTAATCTACATTTAGGTATTTCCAGGCAATTACGCTCCGATGTACCCGTTGGGTCCAGCTTATCGGGAGGCATTGATTCCAGTACCATTGCTTCCATTATTGGGAATAGATTGCATGAAGAAAGTAAGCCTTTTAGAGCATTCACTTTTATTGCCCCCGGTTTTCCGGATGATGAGTCGAAACTGGCCAAAATTGTAGCAAATAGCAGTCATGCCCATTGGATACCGGTAACTCCGGAGGTGGATAACATGGAAGCTGAACTCACCCACATGATTGTGAATATGGGAGAGCCCTTTAGCAGCCTTTCTATGTTTGCTCAGTATTTAATTATGAAGCGGGCTAAATCATTAGGTGTTAAAGTAATGCTGGATGGGCAGGGAGGAGATGAAATGTATTTAGGTTATCCTAGAATGGCACAACGGGTAATGTTTGAATACCTTAAATCGTTTAAAATTAATTCGTTTACTAAGGAACTGGTAGGGTTAAAGAAAAATCTATCCATATCATTTACACACGCCATTTTGGGCCATTTATACTTTAATTCCAGCGCAATCGCTTTAACACGAAAAATGAGCGAAACTAGCAAGTATGTTAAAAAAGAGTACCTCGAAGCAGTACGAAATGATGTTGTGAAAGATTTATTTGCTCCCAAAGATGTGTTAAGTAAGCAGAAAGATGAATTTTATAGGTATTGCTTACCCCGCTTGTTAAGGTATGCCGATCGAAATTCAATGGCTTCAAGTATTGAATCCAGGGTGCCGCATTTATCCAATGTTTTAATTAATCAGGCATTTAAAATGCCGCTTAATACCAAGGTTAATGCAGGTTGGACCAAATACTACCTGCGCAAAAGTATGGATGGCGTTATACCCAACGAAATATTGTGGAATAATGAGAAAAAAGGATTTGGCGTTCCTCAGAAATTCTGGATAACGCAAATTTATAACCAACTGGAGGAATGGGTACATGGCCTCGATTCCCAGGCTCCATTTAAAAAAGATCAGCTATTGGCTGATTTAAAATCGAACCCGGCCAACCCCTACTTATGGCCCATACTTAGTACCATTGCGCTCAACCAGTTAACAAAAACTAAGTTTTAACTACCTGGGTTAATCCTTAAAAACAAGAAAATACTCGTGAAAATACTTACAGTAATTGGTGCAAGGCCACAGTTTGTAAAAGCAGCTGTTGTTTCCAGAGAAATTGCAAAACACAAGGGTGTAAAAGAAATAATTGTACACACAGGCCAACATTTTGATGGAAATATGTCTGATATTTTTTTTAAAGAAATGGATATACCTGTGCCGGATTTTAATTTAAATATTAACGGTTTGCGCCATGGTAAAATGACTGCCATGATGCTAAGTGAAATAGAGGAGATTCTTGTAAAAGAAAAGCCGGACGTAATGCTCGTATATGGCGACACCAACTCAACACTAGCAGGTGCATTGGCAGCTTCTAAATTGGAGGTGCCCATTGCACATGTTGAAGCCGGGTTGCGCAGCTTTAACATGAGCATGCCCGAAGAAATAAACAGAATTTTAACCGACAGAATCAGTAAATATTTATTTTGCCCTACCCAAACCGCTGTAACAAATTTGGCTAACGAAGGGTATGATAATTTCGATAACCATGTTTTATTAAGTGGAGATGTGATGTACGAGGCTGCTCTGTATTATGCGCAGAAAAGCGAATCTAAAAGTGCTATTCAACAATTTAGCAAACCTTTTGTGTTAATCACTATTCATAGGCAGGAAAACATTTCAGAAAAAGAAAAATTAAGTGAACTTATAGACACGCTAAACGAATTAAGTACCCGGATTAATGTTGTTTTTCCATTGCACCCCGGTACAGCTAAAAAGCTAAAAGAACATCAATTGAAATTGAACTTTAACACCATTCATCCGGTGGGTTATTTCGAAATGATTCAGTTGCTTAAGCACTGTAAGTACGTTATAACCGATAGCGGAGGCCTGCAAAAGGAAGCCTTCTTTTTTAATAAATTTTGCTTTACCATGCGCGAACAAACCGAATGGGTTGAACTGGTAGAAACGGGTGTGAATTTTATTTGTGGAACAAACAAACAGCTTTTCTTTGAAAAACTTGAGAATATCCCAGCAGAATTTCCTAAAGGCCTAAACCTGTATGGAGATGGAAGAGCTGCTGAAAAGATTGTAAACCGGCTATTAAAGCTAAACTAAATTGAAAATTATTCTTTCGCATGATGTCGATCATTGGAAATGGTCCGAACACCTATTTGATGGATTTGCATTAAAATTTATGGTGAGGAATATGTACTACGGGGTTACCACAAAAGTTCCCTTAAAACTTGCCATGCAAAGAATATTTTCAATACCCAAAGGAAATATTGCACAGTTAGATGCCTTGCTTGCTTTTGAAAAAGAAATGGGCGTTTCGTCAACGATTTTCGTAGGTGTTGAAAATGGGTTGGGACTTTCTTATTCAAAAACAACTGCTCAGCAAATTATCAATTTAGTAAAAAAATATGAATTTAAGCTTGGGGTACATGGCATAGCATTCGATAGCTTAAAAAAAATAAAAATTGAAAAAGAACAGTTTGAAAAACTCTCAGGTGAAACAAACATAGGCATTCGAACCCATTACTTAAGGATGAGTGAGCGTACCCACAGCTATATGGAAAAAGCAGGATACTGTTTTGATAGCACCGTATCAGGCATCAATCCCGCTTCACATTCAAAGGGCTTTGCCGTTTTTCCTATTTCAATTATGGATGTAGATGTCCTTAGCCCAGCAAGCAATAATTTAGATTCTATTAAGAAAAAAACGCTAAATCTAATAAATCAGGCTAAACTAAATAAACTCAATTATTTTGTTGTAAACTTTCACGATAACTACTTTTCTGATTTATACCCCGACCACAAAGCATGGTATGCGTGGGTAGTGCAGTACCTAAAGCAAGAGGGGTATGAGTTTACGGATTTTTATAAGGCACAGGATGAAATGGAGTTGAATGGATAAAAATATTTTTATTATTAACCAGTATGCATGTGCCCCCAAATACAAAGCCGGTGTGGGCGAACGCCACTTTTATTTAGCAAAGTTTTTTAATAGGTATCAATATAACACCACCATTGTAAGCTCAAGTTATAATCACTTAATAAACGAATATCCGCAAACTTCAGGCGTTATCACCGATGAAATGATTGATGGGGTAAGGTTTAAATGGGTAAAAATTAAGCCATACCCTAAAGAAAGTGCCTTTGGCCGGGTAAGGTCATGGTTCGAATTTTTAGTTAAGTTGTTTTTTATACATCATTCCGGGCAAAACCCACCCCATATTGTCATAGTATCTACCATGTCGCTTTTCCCATTACTGTACGGTTGCTTTTTAAAACTTCGGTATAAAGCAAAGCTTATTCATGAGGTCAGAGATATTTGGCCACTTACTGCAATTGAACTGGGCGGCTATTCAAAATATCACCCTTTGTTATTACTAATGGCTTGGGTAGAAAAAATTGGGTTTAAGAAATCAGATGCAGTTGTATCGGTGCTGGCCGGCTATCCTGAGTATTTAAAAAATCGCTTTGGCAAAAGCCATAAGTTATTTCGATGGATTCCCAATGGAATAGACGAAACTAGTACTTTAGAGGCTATTCCGGAGGTAATCTCTAGCCAAATTCCGGATGACAAGTTTATTGTAATTTATACAGGTAGTATTGGTAAAGCCAATGCCATGCAATATTTTGTAGAAGCTGCTATACAATTAGTTGAGGAATCATCCATCCACTTTTTAGTTGTAGGTGAGGGCGAAGAAAAAACTAAACTTATGAGCTTGTGTAAGCAGGCAGAAAATATAACTTTTTTGGGTAAGGTGGATAAGCCAATAGTTTTAAGTCTTATTGCCAAATCAGATCTTTGCTATATAGGGTGGAACAACCGCAATTTGTATTCGTATGGGGTTTCGGCCAATAAGTATAACGATTATATGCTGATGAAGAAACCTATATTGAGCTCAATTAATTCGCAATTCGATCCGGTAAGTATAGCCAACTGCGGGTTGGTGGTAAAAGCCGAGGATGTCGAAGACATAGTAGATGGAATACGGAAATTATTCCATACAAGTGAGCAAGAAAGAATGGAACTGGGAGCTAATGGCTATGCATACCTTAAAAACAACAACCTTATGGATGTTCTTTCAAAAAAATATGTGGAGGTATTTCAAGGGTTAACTAGCTAATATGTATAAAAACCACCTAAAATTTCTTATCGAGTGGTTCATAGCATTGGCTTTGTTTTTAGTTGTGTGGCCACTAATTCTTGGTGTAGCAATCTTATTATGGGTTTTTCAACATGGGCAAGTTTTTTTTAGCCAGGTACGGCCCGGTAAAGACATGAAACCGTTTAACGTGTACAAATTTAAAACAATGAACGATGCGAGCGATGCAGATGGGCGCCTTTTGCCCGATGCCGAGCGACTGACAACGGTGGGCAAATGGGTGCGTAAGCTATCGCTAGACGAACTGCCCCAACTACTAAATG
>JALWRJ010000336.1 GCA_026994125.1 Cyclobacteriaceae bacterium
TTTTCGCTTTCACATCCTCAACATTAATTGGCTGGCAACCTTACATTTAACCTAGATATGTTGTTTGATTATAAAAGCAAGTATATATATATATTAAAAATACAAATTATTTTAATATCTTTTTTTTACTAATACACAATTTTTATCCATTATCAACCATAAAATAGACAATAGTCTACAGTAAATCTTACTATAAATAAAAACCTGCCTACTGATTTATCAGGTAAATACGTATTAAAACCTACCTTGTTTTTAGGCCAAAAAACCAATGAGCTGTCGTATTTTTTTAGTATTCATTGGCATTTCATGTTGCCCTACCTTTGACATATCATTAAAACAAAAAATAACTATTATGAAAAGGCTTAGTTACATCATCGCAGCAGTTATCTTATTCGCAGCTACTTCGTGCGCCCCCAGCTATATGTGCCCTACGTACACCCAGGCTGATGAAGCCCCACAAGCCCCTGCCGAGTTGGTGCAAAACAATTTGTAGGCAGAATGTAGTCTTGCTAAATAGGCATGGCTGTATTGCAACAATAAGTATTGTAAAGTTGGTTTACCCTTGTTCTATTAGCGGGTACCAGGTAGTTTCCTCACTTACTTTTTTATCCATTGATTGACCTTTTGGCCAGTCATTTTTTTGCTTTTTTTTGACGTACTACGCATTTAATCGTAGGTAGGTTTTACGCAAAAAAACGAGTGCTTTTATCCTGTTTAATCAGTAGTAATTTAGATGGCAGGCTGCACTACCTTTGAATTGTATTTAAAACAAAATCTAAATTATTCTATTATGAAAAGGCTTAGTTACCTCATCGCAGCAGTTATCTTATTGGCAGCTACTTCGTGCGCCCCCAGCTATATGTGCCCTACGTACACCCAGGCTGATGAAGCCCCACAAGCCCCTGCCGAGTTGGTACAAAACAATTTGTAAGGAAAACCCAATCACAGTTTAGAAACGCTATTGTGAGTTGCTTTTATGCCAGTAAAGGCTAATCTTTACTCATTAGCCATTTAAAGAGCACTTTGTAGTTTACTTTAGCACCATGCATTAAAATACCAATTCGGTACACACGCCCGGCCATCCAGGTGGTAGTTACAAAGCCGGCTACCATAAGCAACATGGATAAGGCAAGTTGCCACATAGGCACATCAAAAGGTATCCTAATCATCATAATTATGGGCGATGAAAACGGAATCATAGAAAGCCAAAAAGCCAAATCGCCCGATGGGTCTTTAATTACCGGCCCCAGCATCATAACACTGGCTATGACCGGCAGCATAATGGGCAGCATAAATTGCTGCGTATCCGATTCGCTATCTACCGCAGAGCCCACCATGGCAAAAAGAGCTGCGTAAAACAAATAGCCTGTTAAAAAAAAGTAGATAAAACTTCCAATAATTAAAGGCAGGTTTATCTGGCCTATCATTTCATTTACTTTATCAATGGCTTGCATGGCTTGTGCATTACCACCATTTCCGGCCATACTTACCTGGGTTCCTGCCTCAGCCAAAGTAGCAGGATCGGCTCCCAGCAAACTGGGGGCAAAAGATAAGATAGCACCTGTAAGGATAATCCACAACATAAATTGAGTTAAGCCCACCAGGGCAACTCCAATAATTTTACCCATCATTAATTGAAAAGGCTTAACCGAAGAAACCAAAATTTCTACAATTTTGCTGGTTTTTTCCTGCATTACGGCACGCATTACCTGCGCCCCGTAAATAAGAATAAACATATAAATTAGCATGCCACTAAGGGTGCCAACAGCACCCGCAATGGCCGAACTACCCGAAGTAGCCGATTCGCCCGAAAGACTTTTAGAAGCTATTTTTACCCTTGTTTTTATACTATCCAATGTGCTTTGGTTAAGTCCAAGCTTATCCATTTTGGCTTCTTCTAAAGCTAATTCTACGGCATCATCTACATCGCCTTCAAGCTCCAGGCCGGGTGTGTGGTTGGTGTAAAGCACAATACCTTTGGGTTGGTAAAGTTCCAGCGGAGGTATTACCAACAGTGCAAAGCCTTCGCCCTGCTTTACTTTAGCCTTAGCGGTATCGAGGGGTTCATTAATAACCTCAAAACGTGCTACACCTTTATCCTCAATATGGTTACCCACATAGCCGCTTTGGTCGAGCACCTTAATGTTAAATTCCTCTTCCGAATCGGTTACGCTTAGGTAGATAGCAAGCGCATACAACGCCCCAAAAAGCAAAGGGGTTAAAAAAGTAGCCAATAAAAAGCTCTTCTTCTTAACACGCGATACATATTCTCTTCGTAAAATTAAAAATATCTTATCCATGGGTTGCCTCCTTTACTGCTTGAATGAAAATATCGTTTATTGATGGAATTACCTCGTTAAAACCAACCACCTTAGTTTGTGCAATTAAGTGCTTTAACAGCCGGTTGGAGTCGGTTTCATCTTTAATTTGCACTTTTGTTTCTAGCAGGCCGTCTTCCAGCGATTGTGTATTTACCACCTGGTAGTGGCTATCCAATGCCCCCATATCGCCTTCATGAATCACCGAAAAAGTTTGGCTACGAAACCTGTTTTTAATATCCTTTTTGGGACCATCCAATATTTTATGCGAGTTATCTATTAAAGCAATATGGTCGCAAAGTTCTTCTACGCTTTCCATACGGTGTGTAGAAAATATAATGGTACTTCCTTTTTCTCGTAGTTCCAGAATTTCATCCTTAATAATATTGGCATTTATGGGGTCAAAACCCGAGAAAGGTTCATCTAAAATTATCAAATCCGGATTATGCAACACTGTGCCAATAAACTGAACCTTCTGTTGCATCCCTTTCGATAAGTCTTCTACCTTTTTATCGAGCCAGTCAGGAATGTCCAGTTTTTTGAACCAGGCTTTTATACGGGTTACTGCCTCTTTGCGTCCCAACCCTTTTAATTGGGCAAAATAAAGCAGGTGCTCACCTACTTTCATTTTTTTATATAGTCCGCGTTCTTCGGGTAAGTAGCCAATTACGCGTACATGAGCCGGATTTAATAGCTCACCATTAATAGTTACCGTACCTGCATCCGAACTAATTATTTGATTAATTATTCGAATTAAAGTGGTTTTGCCGGCTCCATTAGGGCCAAGCAATCCAAATATGCTTTGCTTTGGTATAGCCATACTTACCCGACTAAGCGCCTGGTGGTTGGCATAGCTTTTCGAAATTTCATTTATGCGTAGTATATCTTGCATACCATTATTTTAGTTTAGCTGCGAAAATAGAAAATTCAATACAATATAAAAAACCGTTGGTGTAATGAAAAGTTACCCATTACCTCCAAACTTTAGTACCTTCTGTACAATTTTGGCAAATATCGATGCCCTTGCGGTTAGAAAGCAATTGCGCTCTAAAGTTGTTATATTGATTGCTTTTCCAAATGCGTTTTAACGAGCTGTTGGCCACATTACCTTGTGCGTGAACAGCATCCTTATCAAAACAGCAGGGCACTACGGTGCCATCCCAGGTTAGCACCGTACTATGCCACATTTTCCAACATTGATTGCGTAGCTTATTTTTAAATTTATAAGTACCATCTACTTGTTTTTTATATCGGCTGTATTTTTCAATAGTGGGCATAAGTGGATTGCCTTTTTCATAATTGTATAGCTGTGCCGTTTTAAAACCCACTTTATCAACTCCTAATTGCCGAGCCAGTTGTTTTACTTCTTCTAGTTGATGCTCGTTTGGCTTAACCACTAAAAATTGAAAAATTATATAAGGTGTACTCGATTGAAGCTTTTTTTTCCAGGCTACCAACTGGCAGGTTCCTTCCAAAACTTTTTCTAGCTTGCCTCCTACCCGATAACTTTCGTAGGTTTGCTGGGTGGTGCCATCAATCGAAATAATTAACCTGTCGAGCCCGGAAACAACGGTTTTACGTGCGTTTTCAGAAGTTAAATAGTGGCCATTTGTACTGGTAGCAGTGTATAAGCCTTTGGAAGATGCGTATGCCACCAGCTCGGTAAACTGTGGGTGCAGGTAAGGTTCTCCTTGAAAATACAGCAGTAAGTACGATGCAGTTTTGTAAGCATCGTTTACCATGCTTTTAAAAGTTTCCGCCTGTAACATGCCTGTAGGCCGGGTAAACGAACGCAAACCACTAGGGCATTCGGGGCATCGTAAGTTACACGAAGTAGTAGGCTCTATGGAAATACTTACCGGCTGACCCCACATAACCGGCCGCTTAAACCACAACGAAACATAGTAGCTGGCTGTAATTTTAATTAGGTTACTTAGTCGCTTAACACTAAGCTTGCTTAACCAATTTAGGGTGTCGGTAAATTGAGGAGTTAACATTTACCGGCCAAGCTAGTAAAAAATCCATTGCTTTTTGCGTATATATTATAGAGATTTGAGCATGAAGAAAATGTTTTTACTGCTAATAGGCCTTACAGGAGCAAACCTTACCGCTTATTGCCAGGAATTAAGCCCCGATGCACAAGTTTCGGTTTTAACGGTAGCACCCGGCCACGAAGAACTCTATGCGGCTTTTGGCCATTCGGCAATTCGGATCGAAGACCCCAAAACCGGATTGGATAAGGTATATAATTACGGTACTTACTATTACAACC
>JALWRJ010000337.1 GCA_026994125.1 Cyclobacteriaceae bacterium
ATGTAGCAATTCTTCATCTACTGCATCGGGTTCGCCTGAATCGGCCGATTCTAAAATCATGTTTTGATCTGAGAACAACATAAAATGCTGAATTAGAATTTTAGCAGCTCCTTTCAGGGCATCTTCCGGATGGATAGAACCATCGGTTTCGATATCTAATATCAACATTTCATAATCCGTTTTTTGCTCTACCCGGGTATTTTCAACGTTGTATTTTACATTTTTTATGGGGGTAAAAATGGCATCAATCGGAATATAGCCAAACACTTGTTCGGCAGGTTTATTTTCTTCGGCAGGCAAGTAGCCTCGTCCCTTTTCAATCGTTAATTCAAGTTCTAACTCGGCCTTATCGTCCAAATGGCAAATAATGTGGTCGGGGTTTAAAATTTCGAAGGCAGTGGTAAATTTGGCAATATCGCCAGCCGTAAGCACTTTTTTCTTTTTAATGTTTACGGCAATTTTATTGTCAAAGGTATCGGCAATTTTCTTAAACCGTACCATTTTAAGGTTTAAGATAATATCCGAAACATCTTCCACAACACCTTCAATGGTAGAAAATTCGTGCAATACATTAGGAACTTTAATTCCTGTAATTGCATATCCTTCTAACGAAGAAAGAAGAATTCTTCGAAGCGCATTACCAATGGTTACACCATATCCTTTTTCAAGTGGCTTAAAGGTAAACAGACCATGAAAATCGTCTGCTTTTTCCATCGCTACTTTTTCTGGCATTTGAAACGCTAATATCGACATAGTTTTATAGTTAATAGTTCAGGCAATTGCCGGTTTAGACAATTGCCGTGAAATAAATTTTAATTATTATTTAGAGTAAAGTTCAACGATTAACTGTTCCTGGATGTTTTCAGGAATATCTTCGCGAATAGGCAACGAAATTAGTTTTCCTTTAAGTTCCGATGGGCTCCACTCTAACCAAGGGAATCGTTTCGAAGCTGTGGCAGCAACCGTATTGGTAACCACCTCTAAAGATTTCGATTTTTCTCTTACTTCGATTTCGTCACCAATTTTAACTGCATACGAAGGTATGTTAACAACTTTACCATTTACCGTAATATGCTTATGTAACACAAACTGGCGGGCTGCCCTACGGGTAGGCGCAATTCCTAAACGGAAAACAGTATTATCGAGTCGTGTTTCTAATAATTGTAATAGGATTTCACCGGTAATACCTGTTTTACGCGAAGCTTTATCGAACAAATTGGAAAACTGCCGCTCTAAAATACCATAGGTATATTTGGCTTTTTGCTTTTCCATTAACTGGATAGCATATTCCGATTGTTTTTTTCTTCGACCTCTACCGTGTTGTCCGGGAGGGTACGCTTTTTTGGTTACTGCCTTACTGGGGCCAAAAATGGGATCGTTAAACCGTCTTGCAATTTTTGCCTTAGGACCTCTGTATCTTGCCATTATATACTACTTCTTAATCGTCTAAACTTAAACTCTTCGTCTTTTTGGAGGACGACATCCATTGTGCGGAAGGGGAGTAACATCTTTAATGGTAGTTACTTCAATTCCTACATTTTGTATGGTACGGATGGCCGATTCGCGACCAGCTCCGGGGCCTTTTACGTACACATCTACTTTGCGTAAGCCTAAATCGTACGCTTTTTGAGCGCAATCACCGGCTGCTACCTGGGCAGCATAAGGGGTATTCTTTTTTGAACCTTTAAAACCCATTTTACCAGCCGAAGCCCATGAAATTACCTGACCGTTTGTATTGGTCATAGAGATGATAATGTTGTTAAACGAAGCTTTAATATGCGCCTGGCCTAATGCTTCAACATTAACTACTCGTTTTTTACCTTTATCTTTTCGCTTTTGTGCCATATCACTTATGCTTATTTAACAGCTTTCTTTTTGTTAGCTACTGTTTTTCTTTTCCCTTTTCTAGTTCGAGCATTGTTTTTAGTGTGCTGCCCACGTACCGGCAACCCTCTACGGTGCCTTAACCCACGGTAACAACCGATATCGAGCAGGCGCTTGATATTAAGTTGGATGGCCGATTTTAGCACACCTTCTACTTTGTATTGCTCGGCAATAATGTTACGAATGGTATTCGCTTCATCATCGGTCCAATCTTGCACTTTTTTGTCCCAGTCAACTCCTGCCTCGGTTAAGATTTTTTGAGCTGAACTACGACCTAGTCCAAAAATATACGTTAAGGCGATTTCGCCTCTTTTCTGTTGTGGAATATCTACTCCTGCAATTCTAGCCATAACAATTATCCTTGACGTTGTTTGAATTTGGGGTTCTTTTTATTGATTACATATACTTTACCCTTTCTACGGATAATTTTGCAATCAGCGCTTCGTTTTTTTACAGATGCTTTAACTTTCATCGTTCTATTTATATCTATAAACTATTCTTCCTTTTGTTAAATCATAAGGAGACATTTCAAGTTTTACTTTATCTCCTGGTAAAATTTTAATATAGTGCATTCTCATTTTGCCGGAAATGTGTGCTATTACTACATGTCCATTTTCAAGTTCTACCCTAAACATTGCATTAGACAATGCTTCGAGGATAGTTCCATCTTGCTCTATCGATGCTTGTTTCGCCATATTATAATTTATATACTTCTTCTATATATTTATGCGTTGTAAGTACTTCGGGCCCTTTTTTGGTAATGGCCACCGTATGCTCATAATGAGCCGATGGCGCCATATCGCGTGTTCTAATCGTCCATCCGTCTTGCTCTTGCACTACTTCTTTCCGACCCAGGTTAATCATAGGTTCGATGGCAATTACCATGCCTTCCTTTAATTTAGAACCTCGTCCTCGCTTACCATAGTTGGGTACTTCCGGACTTTCGTGTAAGTCTTTACCCACTCCATGGCCAACCAACTCACGCACTACCGAATAACCCAACTCTTCCACATACGTTTGAATGGCATAGCCAATGTCTCCGGTACGGTTACCTACAACTGCTTTTTCAATTCCTAAGTACAGCGACTCTTTTGTCGCTCGTAATAATGCTAACACGTTTTCCTCTACCTCTCCTACTGCGTAGGTATAAGCGGAATCGCTATGAAAGCCTTTGTAAAAAACTCCACAATCAATGCTTAAAACATCGCCATCTTTTAATTCCTCATCGCTGGGAAACCCATGTACTACTTGTTCGTTAGGGCTTACACACAGCGTGTACGGAAAACCGTTATAGTTTTTAAATGAAGGTACTCCTCCATTATCTCTAATAAATTCTTCAGCCAGCTTATCCAGCTTGTTTGTGTTAATTCCCGGTTTAATAAGTTTGGCAATTTCACCATGTGCTCTTCCCAGGATATCAGCACTTTCCTTTATCAATTCAATTTCTTGCTCAGATTTATAATGTATCATTATAATCTAGGCAACAGCCGCTTGTGAGCGTCCCTTCACTCTACCCGATTTCATCATGCCTTCGTAATGCCTCATTAACAAATAACTTTCTATTTGTTGTAAAGTATCTAAAATTACGCCTACCATAATTAGCAAAGAAGTACCTCCATAAAACTGTGAAAAGCCTACACTAACACCAGCCATACGGGCAAATGCCGGTAAAATGGCTACTAATGCTAAAAAGATAGAACCGGGTAAGGTTACTTTAGTTAAAATATTATCTATAAATTCGGAGGTATCTTTGCCGGGCTTTACACCAGGCACAAACCCTCCGTTTCGTTTTAAATCTTCGGCTATTTGGTTAGGATTAACTGTGATAGCTGTATAAAAGAAAGTAAAAACCAAAATCATAATAGCAAACAATAAGTTGTATTGCCATGAACCAGGATCAGAAAAAGCTGTTCCCACATAAGCTGCAATATTGCTTTCATTGGCCCAAATATTGGCTATCATAGGTGGAATAAACATTAAGGCCTGCGCAAAAATGATGGGCATAACCCCGGCCGAATTTACTTTTAATGGAATGTATTGGCGCTGCCCACCATATACTTTATTGCCAATTACCTGTTTGGCGTATTGTACTGGTATTTGGCGGGTAGCTTGTGTAAAAGCAACTACAGCCATTACCACAAAAAACAGCGCAACCATTTCTAACACCAATACTAAAGCGCCACTCATACCCCGGGCAATTACCTCACCGGCCAGGTAGGTAGGCAGGCGCGATATAATGCCAATCATAATTAGCATTGAAATACCATTACCAATTCCTTTATCGGTAATTTTTTCGCCTAACCACATGGTAAACATAGTACCCGATACAAGTACTATCATGGCACTAACTCTAAAAAAGTAAGGGTCAATTACAATAGCTTCGGCCGGTACACTGGTAGCTAGGTATCCAATTGATTGTGCGAGGGTAATGGCAATGGTTAATACCCGTGTAATTTGGTTTATTTTATTACGTCCGGATTCGCCATCTTTTTGTAATTTTTGGAAATAAGGTACGGCCATCCCCAGTAATTGTATTACAATGGAAGCCGAAATGTAAGGCATAATACCTAAAGCAAATATGGAAGCTCGCGAAAAGGCACCTCCTAAAAACGTATTTAACAACCCAAAAATACCTGCTGCCGCAGGTTGAATTTCTTTGAGTATTACCGGGTCGATACCGGGCAATACTACATAAG
>JALWRJ010000338.1 GCA_026994125.1 Cyclobacteriaceae bacterium
AACCTTTACCTTAAAGCTAAAAGCCTAACTAGGTTCTGTTGCAAAAGTTTGTTCCAGGCTAACAATAATATAGTTTTTTATTGTAATACCTTAAAGACAGGAAAGGCACAAAGGCATTACAAAGCAATTGGTTAGGTTTTATAAAGGTTAGCCTTTTAAAACAGCACCTAAATGGAGGCTGGCATTGTATAAACCATATCTATATGGTTTGAGACTTGATGTAAAACAGTTAGGTACTTATTAAGGGTAGGGGCATATTCAATTCGGTAGTCGGGGTGTAACTTTTTAGTTACCAAAGTAATTAACCGCTTTAAAATGGACACTACTTTGGTGTTGTATTGGGTAAAGCATGTTTGAAACATTTGAGTGGGCAAGCTAAAAGGTACTTGTAACACATGCATTAACAAGTCGGTTTCCAACACCTTATTTTTAGATACCTGAGTAAACTGATTGATTCTTTTAATGCAGGCAGTTAACATATTGGCCATTTGCAACTCATACGAAAATCCTTTGTAGCCTTTACTGAACAGCACCTCCAAATCGGCCATTGCCTCTTCAAAAAGGGCTTGTTCGCCTTGTTCTTTGTTTAAATAGTGTACAGTAACAAAATCGTACGCCCATTTTTCTTTGGAAGCCAACTTTAATACGATGTCGGCTAGCTCCTGGTGCTCCAGGTTTTTAATATTTTCTCTAATGTCTTTTGGTATTCGTGGCACGGATTACATTTTTATAACCGCAATGCTGCTTGCCTGGGTTAGGTAGTATAGTTTAACTCGCTTAGGAACTAATTTACTTCAAATTTATCTTCACCTTCAATAACTGTTTTTAGGGCATTTAGTACGTTATCGTCTTTTACTACATAGTCGTTTACCCCCTTTTTAATAAATTCCAACACTTGCGAGCCATCATCTATAGAACTAAGCATAATAAACTTAGTGTTTGGATAGTTAGGCTTTAGTTGTTCGTAAAGCTCAATGCCACTCATGCCGGGCAGGTTGTAATCTAAAATCATTACTCCGGGGATAGATTCCTGTAAGGCTTTTAAGCAATCTTCGGCCGTTACAAAACAAAGTACGTTGTAATCGTTTTTAAAATTGGCTTTTAAAAACTGGGCGTAAATCTCATCGTCTTCTACTATATACAAGGATGGCGCCATAGGTTTAGTTAGTTTTTTAACGCAATAAAATATGCAATGTGGCTTTAAAGGTAACCTTATTCAATGATAACATAAATAGGTAAAAATACCTAACTACTTAGGAATATACCCTAAAAAGGCAACTCATCGTCTTTGTCTGTTTCCCATTCGGGTTCGGTTAGCCCTTCCAACGGAGCGGCTTCGGGAGCCGGGGCTGCAGGTTCATTCCCAGCGGCTTCAATACGCCAGGCTTGCAACGAGTTAAAATACTTAACCTGTCCCTGTGCATCAGTCCATTTTCGGCCTTTTAAATTAAACTGTACCGTAACCTGGTCGCCTACTTTACAGGCATCCAGCAACGAACATTTATCTTGAATAAGTTCAAATTTTATATACTCCGGATACTGAGGGTTTTCAGCATACTCTACTACAAACTCACGCTTTTTAAAGGTTTCTTTAATTTGTTGAACATCCGAAATCTCTAAAATGGTGCCTGAAATATTTAATGACATACTAACTTAATTTAATTGCCAAAGGTAGTTTTTTTATCCTGAACCATAATAGTTTTGAGGTACGAAAATAAGTTATGCACGCATCGTTTAACACCATACGTACCGGTAAGCGCTACCAAATAGTAAACTATGAAGAAACCTGGCAGTTCGAAGTACTCGAAATTTTTGATAATAACGACTATAAAATTAAATTAATCGATACGCTGGAGGTACAACTATTAAGTGATTTAATTGCCTTTGGAAAAGGCAAGGATTTTAAATTTGAGGAACTATGAGGGTGTGGGCTGTATGTATGTTGTTGTTGGTTACCCAATGCAAAACCCGTACCATTAGCTTTTATGTGGTAGATAAGGATAAACTATCGTTTTCTACTTTCGATTTTTATGCCAAAGATACCGAGGGGCTTACTCCACGGCAACAAACTACCGACAGCTTATTGCAACACACCATAACCCAGGTGCTGCAATCCAATGGGTACCGGCAAGCCAGCCCGGCTCAAGTGTATATTGCTTACCAACTTACCACCGGAATGGCCACCAACATAAACAGTACTACTAACTATGCCCACAACAGCCCTTACCGGTACAACCCCTACCCCTATTTATATGATCAGCCTGCTTACCGTACCGATTATAAAGAAGGCGTATTTATTATTGAATTATACTCCAATCAAGATAAGCTACTTTGGCAGGGAAGCCAGTCGTTTAAGGTAAAGCCCGGTAGCGAAACTCAACCCCTGTTGGTGTCGTTAGCCCATAACATTATGGAGTCGTTTACCAACCCCTGAGGATACCCTTCGTTAAAATGAACCAAGGTTAAAAGAAGCGGTATTTTTTAATTTCCGTCTATTCCCATGCCGGTACTTTCAGCAGATACCTCTATTTTTGCTCACTTAATTTGATAAGGAATGAAAATAATTTCAGAGAGACTATTAGCCATGGAGGAATCGGCCACCATTGCCATGGCACAAAAAGCACGTGAGCTAAAGTCTAAAGGAGTAGATGTAATTAGTTTAAGCTTAGGTGAACCCGATTTTAAAACCCCCGAGCATATTTGCCGGGCAGCAAAAGAAGCCATCGATACCGGCAACTATTTTGCATACCCCCCTGTACCGGGCTATGCCGATTTGCGCGAAGCCATTGCTCAAAAATTTGAACGTGAAAATAACATTCCTACTACGGCTGCCAATGTAGTAGTTTCTACGGGCGCTAAGCAATCGCTGGCCAATATCTTTATGTCTATTTTAAATCCGGGCGATGAGGTAATTGTACTAAGCCCTTACTGGGTAAGCTATGCCGATTTAATTAAAGTAGCCGAGGGGAAACCTGTATTGGTAAAAGGCAGCCTCGAAAACGATTTTAAAGCTACTGCAACACAAATAGAGCAAGCTATAACACCCCAAACCAAGGCGCTTATTTATTCATCGCCCTGTAACCCCACAGGCTCTGTGTTTACGCACGATGAACTCAAGGCCATAGCTCAAGTATTGCAAAAACACCCACAGGTACTGGTTATTGCCGATGAAATTTACGAACATATCAACTTTACCGGTGCACATGTAAGCATGGGTGCTTTTCCCGAAATGCAAGGCCGGGTAATTACAGTAAATGGGGTAGCCAAAGGTTTTGCCATGACAGGCTGGCGCATTGGCTACATTTCGGCTCCTGAAACCATTGCCAAAGCTTGTAGTAAAATTCAAGGCCAGTTTACTTCGGGCGCCAATAGTATAGCTCAGCGAGCTACCCTGGCTGCCCTCACCTCCGATTTGGAGCCCACCCGGCAAATGGCCGAAGCCTACCGCAGCCGTAGGGCCTTGGTACACAAACTGCTTAGCGAAATACCAGGCGTAAAAGTAAATATGCCCCAGGGGGCATTTTATTTCTTCCCCGAAGTATCGAGCTATTTTGGCAAAGCCTTTCAAGGAAACACCATTACCAATGCTACCGATTTGTGCATGTACCTACTTAACGAAGCGCATGTTTCGCTGGTAACAGGCGAGGCATTTGGCTCACCCGAATGCGTTCGACTATCCTATGCGGCCTCCGAAAATGATTTAAAAGAAGCCATTCATAGAATTAAATCTGCCCTGGAAAAACTTAACTAACCATGCTTACTGCCCAACAATGTTTTGAAGTGTTTAACCGCTGTATTAACGATTACCATGTGCTCGATACCGTGGAACAGCCTATGCAAAACCCATATCCTAAAGATAGTTTTGAAGCGCTGTTATACCATAAAAACTGGATTGATACCGTACAATGGCACTACGAAGACTTAATTCGCGACCCCGATATTGTGCCGGAAACAGGCATGGCTTTAAAACGAAAAATTGATGCCTCGAACCAGCACCGAACCGATATGGTTGAGCAAATAGACGATTATTACTTACAAATGTTTGCCGGAGTACACCTTAAGCCTCAGGCAGTACTAAATACCGAAAGCCCGGCCTGGGTGGTTGACAGGCTTTCTATCCTGGCCTTAAAAATTTACCACATGCAAGAGCAGGCCGCTCGCCCCGATGCCGAAGAGGCGTTACGCGAAAAAAGTAAAGCCCGGTTGGCCGTTCTGCTTGAACAAAAAGAAGACCTCTCGCTCTCGTTTGACCAATTGCTTGAGAGCTACCGCCTGGGTACCCGAAAAATGAAAGTGTACCGCCAAATGAAATTGTACAACGATCCAGGAACGAATCCCGTACTCTATGGTAAAAAAAAGTAACTACCTACAGCGGATGAGGTAAAGGAGGATATTGGTTGCACACAACTAAAGTTTTTAGCTTACTTTAGCAAAAATGAATTGCCTTGTTTTCAGATTTTCGGCTATGGGCGATGTAGCCCTGCTTGTACCGGTGGTGCGTAGTGCGTTGGAGCAAAATCCAAACCT
>JALWRJ010000339.1 GCA_026994125.1 Cyclobacteriaceae bacterium
TTTAATCCCTAAATTTGAAGTTAACAGACTGATAGTAAATAAGCAAGACGTTTTTCAGCAAGCCCTAACTAACCATCATTGGGAAAAGCAAATACGCCATTAATCTGGTTATGAGCAAACATAGCCCACAGACCCAAAGGCAAGGTACAATTTTGCTGGCAAAAACACCAACAAAGGAGGCTATCATGGTCCAGAGTTCATAAAAAAGAAACGCTGAGCAGGGGTGAGTGCTACCAGGATAGATTTAGGATAAAATTAAGCTGTAAAATTACCTATAAGGTAATACTTACCCCGGCCATTGCCTGAAACCCTTTTACTGGATAGCGGTTGTAATACTGGTACTCGTTGCCCAAAATGTTTTGTAGCTTAACAAAAGCACCAAACATGGCATTTATTCTATAAGAAGTGTTTAAGTTGATGTCTAAAATGGGGTTAAGTGCTATTTCGGTAGCCGTGGCTTGGTCTAAGGCTAGGATACCACTAAGGTAACTCATCTCAAACTCAGTTTCTAATTTATGTTCTATAGTATAGCGTATAGCTAAGCCGGTTTCAAACTGTGGTACATGGTAAGGTTGCTGTTGGTTAGCAAATCCAAAAATGGAATAGTTGCCATACCATGTAAACAATAAGTTCTTTGCTCCTGCTACTTCGATGCTGGCATCCAATTGATGGATGTAGTTGGCTTCGGTTAGGTAGTTTATGTCAAATTCGGACGGATTGGCTGCATTGATAAACTGGCCATATACTTTGTACATACGGGTATGAAAACCCAATCCGGCATCTACTTTGGGAGCTAATTTACCGGTAGCTTCTACAAATAAATCGATGGGGTTTACCCGGCTGTTTATAACCGTGGTAGCCAGGTAAGGGTTTTGCATAAACTGCATTCGGGCCGATTGCCATTGCACGTTTCCGGTAACTCCAGCCAAAAACATATAACCATTACCGGTAGCATAGCGAGCTACCAAATGTGGGGCAGCATAAAACTTTGGTGCATAGCTGTTTATAGAATCACGGGTGGTAAATAACCCTGCTCCGGCTTCAAAGTTAAAACTACCCATGGTATAGGTGGCTATGGGTGTTAAGGCAACTAATAACCGTGATTGGTTGGCCAGGGCATAGCTCTGTGTAGCAAAGTGTGCATTTGCGCTCAGTTTAAAACCAAGTTCCTCTCCCAGAGGCGCATCTACATTGGCTTTTGCATAAAAATCGTTTTCTGTCCAATTACGTGTTGCTACTTTAAACAAGTCTATTCCTGTCTCCAACTGGTAATACCAAGTATTTTTGGCATCGTTATCGGTAAGCGAAACCAACATATTAACCTGCGAAAATTTTTGTTCGGGGACAATAAACCCCGAATTGGGCGGAATAACACCATAGCCATATAAATTATACCTGTTAAAAGCAACTCCTGCCCGGGCAGCTAGCGTAGCCTTATTAAAAAAATAAGAACCACTTACATAGCCATTAGTGGTACCCATCCCCGAGTTGGTTTCATCCACCGGCCCTTTTTTAGACGAAAAATGCCTGAAATGTGCAGCCAGGTTGTATTCATCGTTGCGCTTTGTGGCCACATCGGCTTGCACGTAAGGTGATAAAAAACTACCATAACCCAATTTAAAAACGCCCCAATACACCGGATCAAGCAATTCTGATTTCATGGTACGAGGCCGAACAACCACCGGTACTTTGGGCAGGTTAAACGCTACCTGCGAGGGCTCGTAGGCAATGGCTGTACTATCAATAGGAATGGGAGCAACAGGAATGGAAGTAAACCTACGGGATACTTGCGGTAATTCCAGTTGTTTCTCTTTTTCAATAACAACTTCTTCGGTTTTAATGGTGCCCTTCGGATTTTCCCAATCGGCTTGTGCCCAGCCATAAGCCGGCACTAAAAACCATATTGTTATAAGCAGTTTATTCATCGGGTATGGAGTCTTTAACCACAACCTGCAACGTATCAGCCTCCTCACGCTCCTGTGCTTCCAGGTTTGTCAGGTCGGCCAATCGCTCCTGCGCCTTTGTACGCGTAAGCGGTGTGGTGGTGTTTTCAATAATAGATTCTAAAGTGGCTCTGGCTTGAAAATACTCTTTTTTACCTATAAAATTATCAACAATCAGTAAAAAAGCTTTATCGAGCCACTCGGTATAATTACCAAATTTTTGAGGTATAATATACAGCACTTCGTTAGAAGCATCAAATTGGTTTTGCATGTATAAAATTTCACCTAACAGATACTGGGCTTCCGCACCATACACATCGTTGGCTTGTTGGGCTGTTTGCTCAAACACCTCTTTGGCCTGGTTAAAATTACCCTGTGCCAACAAGGATTTTCCTTTAAATAAGAGTGCTTCCACGGTAAACTGCCCACCTCCTTCCTGGCGGTTTAACAGGTTTTCGGCATAATACAGGGCAGAGTCGTACGAGGCCATATAAAAATGTGCTTTCATTAAGCCGGCAGTAGCTCTTAGCTGCTGGTTTTGGCTAATGGCTGTGGCAGCCAGTAGATGGTAATTGGTCTTAGCCGTAGCATAGTTGTTTTGGGCATAAGCTACATCGGCTATACGCTCATATACCCTATACATTTGGTCAAACAGCTGATTAGCTACTATTTTTTTGTACACCTGTAAGGCTTCTTTTGTATTAGACTGCCTAAAATACGATTCGGCCAAAATAAACCTGGCCTCTGGAAGTTTGGGATGATCCGGGTAATTTGCTATAAAAGCTTTTAATCCTTGCGCTGCTTTAGCATACAAACCTTGGTTATAATAGCTTAACAGGGCGTCAAACTCAACCTCTTCTAACCCTTGTAAATCGGGATTTTTATTTTTGAAACGCTGCAAGGCAACCGTAAACTCCGATGACCTGCCAGCCAAACTATAGGCCTGTTGCAATCCCAACAACACATCTTTCACATGAGGGTGGTAAGGATATTTTTGCAAAAAAAGTTCGTAATCTGCAATTGTTTGGTCATATTGCTTTTGGTTAAAAGCCACCAGCGCACGTTTTTCGAGCGCTATTGGTACATACTTGCTTTTGGGATAATCGGCAATTAAGGTGGTAAAAGCTGTATTTGCTGCCGGATAATCTCCGGTTTCCAGGTAAATAGCACCTATTTCAAATACGGCATCATCGCGGTAAGGCGAATGGTTATACAGTTTTAACAAATACCTGAATTTTTCGATTGCCTTCGTGTACTTGCTTTGCAAATGATAAATAACTCCTATTTGATAAGTTGCATAATCTTTTTCGCGATAAACCCCTTGAACTACCTGGGTGTAATGCTTCAGTGCTGCATCATAGTTTTTAGCAATATATTCGCAATCTGCCAGGCGTAACAGCGCCCGTCCAAAATAAGGGTTATCTGCAATATTAGTAGAAATAAAGTTTTTGAAGGAAGTTTTGGCCTCTGCATATTGCTGTTGGTTGTACAAAGCATAACCTAAGCCAAACATCGCTAATTGACGTTCAGAAGCAGGTAATTGAGGCACTAAAAGCGCCTTCCGATAATGGGGTTCAGCCTCAGCATACCTGCGCCCTAGCGAATACGCTTCGGCCATGTACACATGTGCCTTTGCCGCAAGTGTGGCATCCATAGGGTACTGCAGCGATGCCGTAAAAGAAGCCACAGCCTGCCTAAAGTTTCGATCGTTAAATTGAGTTACTCCCAACCGGTAGGCTGCTTTTTGATATGCCTGTTTATGAGTTGACGATAAATGCGAAAGCTGCTCGATATAGGCCATGGCCTTTTCGTAGTCGTTAGATTGCACCAGGGCATTGGCAATTAATTCGCTAACCTTGTTTGCGTGTTTGCCCTGTGGGTAGGCAGTCAGGTACTTATTGCCTAAGCTAATAGCCTGCGTGGTACGAGCAAGCTGGTAAGCCAACTGAGCCGCCAAAAAGGTTGACTCTTCGGCTATTTCGGCAGGCTCAACCTGCTGTAGCTGCAAAAATGCCCCCAGCGCATATAGTTTTTGATTGGTTTTTAGGTACACTTGCCCCAATAAATACGATGATGCAATGCCCGTTGGGGTATCGGTATCGGCAATTGTTTTAAGTACCTCACCGGCCTGTTGCCATTGGCCCAGTGCCACCAAACTGGCTCCGTAATGATAGGCGGCTGTTTTACTCAGCTTTTTCCCCGCCCTGGCAAACTGTTTAACTGCCTGCGCATATTGCTTTTCAAAATAATAGGCATCGCCTAAAAAAATGGCCAATTGAGGGTTTTTACTCAATTTTGGATTGGACAGCTTAGGCTCCAGGTAGCTGATTAAAACCGGGAAATCGCCCTTTTGGTAATATACCGAAACCAACATTACTGCTACCGAGGTAGAAAAAGCAGGATCGTTGGCAGCTGTTTCCAAATCGGCAATAGCCTCTTCGTAGTTTTTAAGCTCATACGCGATAAATCCGGCATAGTATGCACTTAGCAGTTGATACTTCCCTTTCGTATCCTTTAGTTTATCAAAATAAGGCTTGGCTTCTTTAAATTTTCGTAACGCAAAATAACTATA
>JALWRJ010000340.1 GCA_026994125.1 Cyclobacteriaceae bacterium
GAAGGCAAAGTTTATGCCCAAGTGCTGCGCCAGTTTTAAAATGGATAAAATGATTTGGTGGCGGCATTGCAACTCTTCGGCCCAGGTAGGTACGCCAAAAAAGATGTAAAATTTAACATCAAGCGAATGGCTATTCATCTCATTCATATAAATATGGAAATTATCTTTCCAGGTTTTGGGATGCTCCAACACAATTTTACGTAGGCCTTCAATAAAAATTTCGATGAGTTCGGGTGGAGTATCGTAGGTAAGAGCCAACTGGGTTGAAAACCTGCGGTAGGCCCTCAGCCCGTGGTTGTCAATAGTGGCATCGGCCAATTTACCATTGGGTACGTAAATGAGCGAGTTGGTAAAGGTTCGGATGCGGGTAGAGCGTATGCCAACCTCTTCTACAGTGCCATCGATACCCGAGGCGGTAATCCACTGCCCAACCTGAAAGGGCTTATCGATAAAAATCATGAGTGAGCCAAAAAAGTTTTTAATGGTATCCTGGGCAGCCAAAGCAAAGGCAAAACCACCAATGGAGAGGGTGGCCAACAGGGGCATAAGCTGTACATTGAGGTTGCTTAACACCAAAATAGCACCAATAATTACAACAAATGTTTTTAAAATTTTACGAAAAAGCGGCACCAGTTGGTCATCGAGTGTAGATTGTGTTTGTGTGGCCAGCCGTTTAAAATAAAGTGCAATTAAATCAACAAATTTATACATGCCCAGCATACCCATAAATGGAATTACAGCAGCAATGCCCAAGGATAAATAATACGAAAGTGTTAGTGGCAACTGTAGGATGGGCAAAAACATATCTACCAGGATTAGGGCTATCATTATGCTTAGTGGCCGAACTACCGGTTTTACATAAGTGCGAGCAATTTCTTCTTTGCCTACCCTAAATAATATTTTAGTTATAAGACTATGGATGCCCCAGTTTAGCAATTTATGAAAAGTAAAGCTTAGAACAATTAACGCTAAAATGGCGAGGTATTGCCATAGCATTAAACCCATGTACTTGGTTTGGTCTTTAGGTAAGTATTGCAATAGCCTATCAGAACCAAAGGGGAATGCTTTTTCGAACAATGTGGGTATTTTATCTACCGTTTCTTTGGAGAGGTACCATCGATCGCCTTCTTTTTTAAGATATAATTCGGCAAACCTGGGGGTAAGCACATATTCATGAGCATCGGCATGAAGGGTATCTCTAAAATCGGGGTCGTTAGGTACATCAGCTAGCTTAACTAGTACGCCTTTCCCTTCTAAAAATCGTTCTAGTTTTATTATCCTGTCAATTCTGTCTTCTTTATGTGGCAGGTGTTTATAGTAAATAATTTGTTGTGCTATGTCGGGTCTATAGTTGTCTTCGCTCATGTATTTTGAGTAGGCCAATACTAAGCTTCGGGGTGTTGATAAATCGAGACGAATATAAGATTCGTTTTTGGCTACTTTTTTATATTCGTTTTTGGACGAAGTTTGAGGCTGGGATGTGCCTTTTTGGGGTTCTTCTTCTATCTTAGAAGAAGGTGCTACTCCTATGGAAAGAAGCAGGTTATCGATATTTCGAATGGTTGATTTTGAAAACAACCAGGCATTTCCCCACTTGCTGAGCTCAATTTCGGTTGCCACCAAATAACGAGCTTCTCCCTTGTTGTTTACTGCATTGGCCGAGTCAGGGATTTCGTCCAGGTTCCAATTATATCCGGTAGCATCGAGGTAAGTTCTTATATCATGCGCTACTGATTTTCGTTTTTTTTCGAATATAATAACTTTAGAAGATATAAGTATTGATGCCTTGGTAAGATTTAACGTGGCACTATCGGTATAATGCTTAAAATAAGCCATGGCGGCCTTGGGCGTTGCAAGCTCAGATTGAGCCAGGGCTACCCCCCACCCCGATAAACTTAATATTACTGTCCATATTAGGGCTTTGTATAACCGGCTTATTTTTGTAAAGTTGCTCATAAGTATATTTTCTTAATTTCGATGGTATTGCTATTAACTAAATATAAATAACACATGTTTTGAGCGCCAAAATATACCAATGAGATGGCATATTCAGAAGATAAGGGTTCATTGTTTAACAGTTTACCCTGGCGGTTATACAAAAATACATCCGCACCGGATTTAATGGCAAATATTTGCCGATCGGCACCCAGGTTATAGAATTGTACTTTTTTAAGGCCTGTATCTATAAAATCTTTTTCGAACAGCACTTCGCCTTTGGCAGACATAATGGCCACCCGGTTTACATCTTTTCGAACAAAAACATAGTCTTTTTCATGTTGGTCTTTAAGAAGGATAAAATTGGATTCGTCTGACTCTTTAAAAAGTTGATTTCGCGAAAGCATTTTACCTTCCATGGTAAAACGAACCACCAGGCCATCAGGCGAAACGGTGGTAAACTGTGTATCGCCAAAACTTTCGCCAGCCTCCACAAAAAAACCAGACTTAACAGGCATATCTAAGTTTAATGGGAAACCATTGGCCACTTGCCCCCTGCGGTTGGTGAGGTAGATATTGCCGTTGGATAGTGGCACAAAAATACGGTCTTTGCCTCTTACTCTCAGGTGAAACACATCATCGGCCAGTTTGGTTTTAAAGGCGTTGGGGTTCCAGCCCTCCAGCAACCGGCCTTCTTTGGTGTACATGTACAGATTTCCGAACAAATCGCTAATTAGTAGCCTATACCTTTTACTTTGGTCGTAATCGATGATATATAACTTATTAATTTTAAACGGAAATTTTATAGGATAGCCTTCTACGGCTTTCCCATTCCTATCTATTAAATATAGGGTACTATCAGAATGCAACAAGTACTGCAATTTATTATTGGCATAAAAATCAATTTGATGTATAGGCGCTTTAATAGCTTCTCCCAGGGAGTCGGCCCAAAGAATTTCATTATTGGCTCCAATAAGGAGTAAGTTGTTAAGCGAATCCTGGAGTATAATTTCCAAACTGCCCGATTTGTGGTTTTTAACCAATTGAGGCATTAATGCTACCGGGTTGGCCAGTTGTATGGTAGCCACATCAGATATATTTTGTTGTACTACACGCTTGGGTTTGGGCGCATAGTTAATACTAAAATTTGCATAGTACCGGTTATCCAGATTAGAGATTTGAAAAGCAAGCAGATTAAAATCTTTTAAAACCGGCTTATTTTTTTTTACCCAGTTTTTAGTTTTTTGGTTCAGCTTTTCAATAAAAAGGTTTTGTGCATACTCAAAATTTACTACAAATGTATAATTGGCTTCGGTGAGGGCATCTTTAAAAAAAGCATTCATTCGTACCGATTTACTCCAGGTAAATTCGTTTTCTAGCTGCATTAACCAGTTGCGTAAAATTTCGGCTGTATTGGCAATGAGCAATTGGTTATGATACACCAAATAATAGGTGCTGTTAAAACCTGAGAAGTCTTGCCCAAAATAATCTTTCAGAATAGGTTCTTTATCAATTAATCGTATTTCGAAGCCGGCATATTGCTCGATGTAAAGGCTGTCCTGCCCTCCTGAGGCCAATTGTTTTTCGGCCAGTTTGTTAAGGTGGTTAAGCATACCTGCCTTATCGGCCAGGTTGGCTATAAACAATTTATTTAGTGGGTTGCCTTTTAGCGATGGCAAGGTAATATTAGCTAACTCATCTTTTAAAAATCCTACAAAAACAGTTCCTTGTTGAACGTTTGAAATAGATTTTGCATGCAGGGCTGCCCATTGTTTATACCAGGCGGCCAGGTTAGAACTGCCAATATGTTCTACTATGGCAGCATTTTTAGGGATTAGCTCATTTAGCTTGAGCGGCCTTGTTTGCTGATTTTTAAAAGTAGCTGCCAGCGATGGTGTATCGGTATTAAAAGCAAAGCCACTGGTAAACAACCCTTGTTGGTTTAAGCTTACATCTAAAAATAAAGAGGCCGCCAACTGCGGCACTAAAGGCAGGCGCTGTTTGGCAGTTAACAAGGTATTTGCCAACAGTGGTAATTGGTAGCCATTGATGTAAAGATTGCCTTGGTCGGTTCTAAAACTGGGGTTACCACTTACGTTGGGGTATTGGCTGATAAAATTTTGCTCAAAACCTGATTTAATATTACGAACTACGTCTTCTACCAAAAATGCATTGGTACTTAACACCAATGTGTTTTTATAAATGATATAGGATAGTTTTTTGGTTTTAAAGTTTACTTCATAAATAGTTTGTGCCTGGTACACCCGCTGGCCGGTTGTAATTTTTTGCTGTTGCTGTAACGAAGCCAATATTTTTATAAACAGGTTATGGCCTTTGTTGCCCAAAGGTATAATATAGGTAAAGCCAAAGCTATTTTGTGAAGTTACATGGGTTGAAATAAGTACATTTTGATGGGTCAAAACGGCTGCCAAACTTCCATTGCCTCCACTAAGGGTATCAATAAGTTGAAGGTTTTTATTTATAGTGGCCAGATCGGGTATTTGTTGCAAGCTCTCCCAGGGCTTGGAGTTTACCAGGTAATTCCAGGTTTGGGTTATAGATTTGGTTTCGTACACCA
>JALWRJ010000341.1 GCA_026994125.1 Cyclobacteriaceae bacterium
TTGTTCAATACTAACTTTAATAGCTGGCTGCCTGGTATGAGAACGGTACCTGATACTGTTCGACAACAAGTTGTTAATAATTAACCTTACCCGATCCTTGTCTGAATAAAATGCAGCCTTGCCTTTTACTGAAATGCTCAATTTAATTTTTTCGTTACTCATATAGGCTAACGAATCAAACGACTCGGTTATTAGTTGTTTAAAATCTATTTTTTCGTGCGTAGTCGCCAGCCTTAAATTACGCGAGTAGTCAGTAATGTCTGAAATAAAACTATCGAGTTTAATAATGCTTTTATTCATAAGGGTTAAGTACTCGTTAAGAGCGGGGCTTGTTTTTTCACGCTTGGATAAATCAATTAGTCCGAGCAACGAAGCCAACGGGGCTCTTAAATCGTGCGAGGCGCTATACACAAAGCGGTCGAGTTCGGCATTTAGTTTTTTAAGCTTTGCATTTTGAGATTTTAATTTTTTTTCTGCTTTCTTTATTTGGCTAATATCCAAATGAATAATGATAGCCTGCTCTACGTTGTTTTTTACTTTAATAGGCGATGCAATGCTGTAAAAATGATAGGGCTTGCCGTAAATTTTCACTTCATTTTCACCTCTAATGGTTTCACCGGCCAACACCCGCTTAAATATAACTTTCCATTTGGAGGCAGAGGCTTCGTTTACATCCGAAAAATCAATGTCTTTGCCTTCGTTATCGCCCCATACTTCTTTGCTTTTGTTGCTTTGCCACAACATTTTCAGTTGCTTATCGCGTACTGAAAAATCGATGGGCATTTCGCGTAACAAAGTATCGAGCAAGGCCTTATTATGGCGCAGGCTTTCTTCATATTCTTCGCGCTCAATAGAGGCGCCAATCCATTGGGCAATGGTTTGCACAAAATCGGCATCAAACGAGTTAAATTCTGCAACATGGTAAAAACTGGTAAACAGTATGGTGCCTCTACGCTGGCCCTTAACCCAGTACGGCACCCCAATATACGATTCTAATTGAAGTAATTTAAACACCTCGAAATCTGAGTATTTCGACCTTGAAAAATGAGGAACAGCTATCAGTTTGTTTTCTTTTAATGTAATAGAACAATAGGTTTCTGAGAGGTAGTTAATATCCTCGGCCGAGAAGGGTATGGTAGAATAATAATTTAACAGTTCATAGGCTTCTCCTTTAATTCTTGATACCCCACCTAACTGCATGCCAAGTGAGGAAGTAGCCATTTTTAAAATTTTGTCAATTTTTTTGTTAAAAGGGGTTTGGGTGTCGGAAGTAAGCTCGTACAGCCGTTGCATCCGCAGGGTTTGTTTTTCGATATCGCGGGTTGTTTTAATTTTTTCAGAGACATCGCGCACAATGGCCTGCACATACACCTGGTCGTTTAGTTTAAAGGTATTTAAGCTTACTTCGGCATCAAAAAGATTTCCATTAAATTTTTTATGAAGCCAATTAAATACTGTAGCCTTTCCACTCAGTGCTTTACTTATTTTTTCGAGTGCTTTTTTATCCGACCGCTGTCCATCGGGTTGCTTTAAAGGCGAAAATAAATGAGGCGTTTTACCAATCAGGTTTTCGCGACTGCATCCAAAAATTTCCAACGCTTTTGGGTTGCAATCTACAAATTTATCGTCCTTCATTAGCAAAAAGGCATCGTTGGCTTTGTTAAACAGGGTACGGTATTTTTCTTCGTTTATATACAGCTTTCGCTCGGCTTCTTTTATTTGGGTTATATCCTGAATTACACCAATATTGCCAATAATAGTATTGTTTTTACCTTTAATGGGCGAGCGTGTAACTATAACATCCAGGTATTTGTTTTTAACTTTAATTTTACGTTCTATATAGTTTTTTTTGGCTACATTAAAGGATTCATCTTTGGTAGAATAAATACAATTTTTTTTAATAACAGCAGGCAATTGATCCAGGGGCTTAAACAGAATGTCTTTTTCTTTTAAATTAAAATAATTTAAAAAAGCGCTATTGCAATTTTCGTACACTCCCTCGGTGGTTTGTACATACACAGGGTTAGGGATAGATTGTAAAATTGACCTCAGTTTCTCTTTCTGTTCAAAAAGTCGGTTGTCATTTTTCACCCATTCCAGTTCAGTACCAATACGGTTAGCAAACAGGTGTAATTTATGGGCTTGTTTTGTGGACAGATGTATGGGTTTGGTGTCCATTAACACCACCAAACCTAAAGGTTTGCCTGCTTTATTGTAAATAGGCGTGCCAATGTACGAGTTAGCTTTTAGTTTTTGCAAGCCTTTGTCTTTAGGGTACAGTTCTGCTACATGGCTACGAATGTAAACTTGTCGATGATTAACTACTTTTTCGCAGGGCGATCCGCTTAGGGCATACTCAAAATTATTCTTAAAAGTTTTGTTGTTCCAAAATGTAAGTGTTTCAACTTTGGGCTCAGGGGTGTCAAAATCTTTTACCTGGCCAATAAAAGCGTATTTCATGCCTAATTCCAAGGCTAGCTTTTTAGTAATGGATTTAAAAAAGTCGTTACCCACCTGGTTGTAGGTGCCTAATAATATTTCTTGCATGGAGTCGTCCCAATTATTACGAACCCGAAGTAATTTACCTATCCATAAATAGCCGGTTTCCTTAGTTGAAATAAGAAAGGGAGAAGATGAAAATTCAATAAGTTCTTTCGAACCATTTTTTAAGGTTAAAATAAAAGGTTGGTTATCTACAAGGTTTAATTTTTGAGTTTGTTCAAAAAAATGTGCAATTGGTTTTTGCTTACACCTTAATATTGGTTCGCCCGTTTGTGCAGCAAACACACTGTTGCATCCTACCAGCTTTAGGGTGTTATCGAGTACAACTACCGGGTCTTCGGAAAAAGAAGCCAAAAAAGTATCAATATGAAAAACAGGTTGTTTGATAGTTGAATTTTTCTTTAAAAATTTAAACCGATAAATATACTCTTTTGATTGGGAAAAACTATGTTTAAGTAGTAATATTAAACGAATCTGCATCTAAAAATGCAGGAAAACTTTTTCGATAAGTATCGAGATCTTCTTTTTTTAAAGTAATAGTCAATATTTCTTCTTGCTCGGTAGGCGGGGTAAGTTGTTCGCCTTTGTAAGAATACACGGCCGAGTGGCCATTGTATGGTTTTTGGGTGCCATCTATACCTACCCGGTTTACACCCAGGCAGTAGCTTAGGTTTTCGATAGCTCGTGCTTTTAGCAAGGCATCCCAGGCATTTATGCGTGTTTGCGGCCAATTGGCCACATACAATAGTATATCGTAGTGGGGGCTGGTGTTTCGGCTCCAAACCGGAAACCTAAGGTCGTAGCAAATCAGGGGTTTTATACGCCAGTCATCCAATTTAAAAACAGGGTTTTCGGTGCCAGGTGTAAAAAATGTATCTTCATTGGCCATTCTAAATAAATGGCGCTTGTCATAGGTTTGGCAGGTGCCATTGGGTTGTACCCAGTGCAGGCGGTTAACAAACCCTTGGGGTAACTGAACTATAAAACTGCCTGTAATGATGGCTTGGTGCTTTTGAGCCATCTGTTGCATCCAAGCCAGGGTAGGGCCATTTACCGGTTCGGCCATTTGTTTGGTAGCCATGGTAAAGCCGGTGGTAAACATTTCGGGCAGCACAATTAATTGAGTGTGGCTTTCTAGCTGATTAAATTTTGTTTCCAGTGCACCCCGGTTGGCTTGGGGCTGGTGCCAACTAATGTTATGTTGTACCAGGGCAATGGTTAAATCTTGCATAGTATTTCGGCAGCTTGCTCCAAAGTTTCTTCCTTTTTGGCAAAACACATGCGCAAATAGTTTATGTGTTTCCCGTTTTCATAAAATACCGATGCCGGTATAGTGGCAATTTTATGTGTTTTAGTCATCCATTCGGCCATTTCCACATCGGTGCGGTGGCTTATATTGTGGTAACTAAACAACTGAAAATAAGTGCCATAGCAAGGGTGTGGGGTAAACCTGCTGGTGGCCAATAGTTGGCTAAAGTAGTTTCGCTTAGCTTCGTAAAAGGCAGGTAAAGGCAGGTAGTTTTTTTCGTTTTGCATATAGCGGGCTATACCATACTGTACGGGTGTATTGGTGCAAAACACATTAAACTGGTGCATTTTGCGTAGTTCTGCAGTTATTTCGGGTGGGGCTACCATGTAGCCGGTTTTCCAGCCGGTAGCATGAAAGGTTTTACCAAACGAGAAAATGGCAATGCCTCGGCTGTACAAACCAGGATATTTTAAAATAGATTCGTGCGGTTTGCCATCAAAAATAATATGCTCATATACTTCATCGCTAATCACAAACAGGTTGTGCGCTATGGCCAGTTTTTCGAGCCTGGCCATATCATCGGTCGCCAATACTGCTCCCGTGGGGTTGTGCGGGGTATTAATAATGATGGCTTTTGTTTTAGGGCTAATGGCGGCTTCTACCTCCTGCCAATTAATGCTAAAGTCGGGTGCACGTAGTTCTAGGTGTATGGGAACGCCTTGGTT
>JALWRJ010000342.1 GCA_026994125.1 Cyclobacteriaceae bacterium
AGGGCTTCATCGTTAGAAGAACAAATGCAAGGGCCCTTATTTAGTGCCATAGAAATGGGCAATACACCCGACCACCTGCTGCAAACCTTAAACAACATGGACACCTACCAAGCATTATTTAAGGAAGCTTTTCCTACCGACCAAGCCACCTACATTTCATTGCCACAGGTTTACACAGCCATTGCAGCTTTTGAATCGAGTTTGGTATCGTTAAACAGCCGCTACGACCAATACGCCCATGGGTACGCGCAAGCCCTTACTCAACACGAAATCGAAGGACTTAATATTTTCCGTTCGTTTGTAGCACGCTGTGCCGAGTGCCACACTCCGCCTTTGTTTACCAACCAACAAATAGCGGTAATAGGCGTGCCTGAACGCCCCGGCCAACCTTTTGACCCCGGTGCTGAAATACCCAATAATAACCCCAGCATGCGAGGAGGGTTTAAAGTGCCCACCCTACGCAACATCGCTAAAACGGCTCCTTATATGCATTCGGGCAGCATGGAAACCCTACACGATGCCACCGAATTTTATAATTTAGGCCGGGGACATGCGGTACCTAACAACGAAAACCTTATATTGCATTGGCATATATGGGAACCCAACCTTACCGACACCGAAATTGACAGGCTGGTTGACTTTTTGAATACCCTTACCGATGAGTCGTTTATGCCTCAAATTCCGGATAAAGTACCCTCAGGGTTACCCGTGCCTAATTTTAAATCCGATTCTCTCACCTTAAAACAACCTACTGATGTTCTCTAACAAATGGATTCGCCTGGTATTTTTCTTGCTCATTTTTGTGGCCGGTTTGCTTGTTGGTAAAACCTTTTTTACCAAAACGGCCAGCTATGTGCCCCCTCCGGTAGCTATGAACCATTTCGACCAGGACTCCACTCAAACCGTTACTGGTGCCCAACCGCTTTCGCACAATACCTGGGAGGTTAAAGCGGGTGAATCTATTTTGGAAGCCGTTAAAAAAGCCCAACCTGGCGATTTAATACGGGTGTTTCCGGGTACTTATAAAGAAACCGTTTATATAGATAAAGATAACATTAGTTTTCAAGGCATTATTAAAGAGGGCAAGTGGCCTACCCTGGATGGCGAAAAAGAGTTGAATGACGCTTTTTTATATTCAGGCAATAATATCCGCATCGAAAACTTTAAAATTCAGAACTACAAAGGCAACGCCATTATGGGACAGGCCGGTAATAACTTTATTATTCGGAACAACTGGATTTTAGATGCCGGTGTGTATGGCATTTTTCCTGAATTTGGCAAAAACGGGCTTATCGAGCATAATATTCTTACCGGCATTGAAGATGCTGCCATTTATGTGGGCATGTGCGATAATGTGGATGTGCGCCATAACGAGGTATTTGGCAATGTGGCCGGCATCGAAATTGAAAATAGTCGCCACTGCCTGGTAGAGAACAATTACGCACATAATAACACCGGGGGAATCCTTGCTTTTATTACGCCTGGATTACCCATAAAAACAGCTTATGACATTGTTATCAGGAATAATTTTGTAGTAAACAACAACCACGAAAATTTTGGGGCCCCAGGCTCTATTGTGTCGGGCATTCCTCCCGGAACCGGCATTATTATTATGGCAGCAGACGATGTAACCGTTGAAAACAACATCATTACCGGCAATAATAACACAGGTATAGCCATTACTGATTTAAGCATGGGGGCTAACCTGTCGAACGACCCGGAATCGGAACCTAACCCCGACCGAATTGTGTTGCTAGACAACTACCTGGAAGATAACGGCCACCACCCAACCGGAGAGCTTAAGCTGCTAATGACTACGCAAATGCTGGACAGAGCCCCCGACATCGTAGCTGTGGGGGGAGGCACCGGCAGTTGTATTCGCAACCGTGAACGCTATATAACCTTTGGCTTGGGCAGTTGGGGGCAGTGTACCACCACCGATACCCGCCAGCTAACCACCATGATGCTGGATAAACCGGTAGCTCCCAGAACAATTACAGAACAAGAAAAAGGCAAACTTACCTTTTACGGAATTTGTGCCGGCTGCCATGCCTACGATATTAGGATGATAGGCCCACCTATAAATGCCATTAAAGCCATTTATAAAAACAACCCGCAGGGGATGGCCGATTTTATTGCGGCTCCTACGCATAGGCGTGAAGACTACCCCGAAATGCCTCCACAAAACTACCTAAGCCCGGAAACCCGTTTAGCTGTAGCCAATTATGTGTTACAATTGGAGGAAGACACTAAACGATAAGGTGGCCAAAACGCTTGTTAAAACCGGCTATACCCTGTAGCCCTCCGGTATGGATGGCCAGTATTTTGCTATTCGGTTCAAACTTTTGATTGGCCACCATGGCCATTACCGCATACATCATTTTGCCGGTATAAACAGGGTCGAGTGGAATTTGATATTGCTGCTTAAAATTATTAATAAAAGCTATTAATTCGCGTGTGTATTTGGCATAACCTCCAAAATGATAATCCGTTACCAGCTCCCAGTTGGTAACATATTCTTTTTTCATAGCCACCAGCCAATTGCGCACCTCTTGTTTTAAAAAATGGCCTTTAAGCACCGGGATGCCTACTACTTTAGCATAATTATTTGTTTTGGTTATCAGGCCGGTTAGGGTGCCTCCGGTACCTACCGCACATACTACATAATCGTAGCTGGCCACCAGGGCTTCGGTAAGAATTTCTTCCGCTCCCCGAATAGCTACCTTGTTGGTACCCCCTTCGGGTACCAAATAAAACGAACCGTGCTCTTGTTGCAGGGTTTCGATAAAACCGGCCTCTTTCTTTTTGCGGTATAATGCCCGGCTTACATACTGTAGCTGCATTCCTAAAAAGGCAGCCTGCCGCAAGGTGGGGTTTAGGGGCAGGGTTTCCTCCCCTCTAATGATGCTAATGGCTTTAAAACCGGCCTCTTTGGCCGCTGCTGCTGTAGCCAAAATATGATTTGAGTAAGCCCCACCAAAGGTAAGTAAGGTGGTAAACCCTTCTTGTTGTGCCTTGAGCAAATTGTACTTTAGCTTATACCATTTATTACCCGATATAAGCGGGTGAACCTCATCTATGCGCAGCAAATCCACTTGCACCCGCCTCGGGTTTTCCTTAGGTTGTAAGGGGCTAATGCGAGGCGCTTGAGGTTGCAAAAATGTAGCCAGTGACATAGTGGGTGAGTAAGAAAATAACAAATAACTGTGCCTGGCTGCAAAGGTATTACACGGACAACATATTGAAATCCCCGGTTGCTAATTTTATTTGTTTTTCTTTTAATTAGTTTAACTATGCTTATAGTTTATTGCCTAATTATTGGTATTATTGGCATTGATTTTAGGGTATAAACGTTACATTTCTAATGAAAAAAATACTTGCCGTTTGTCTGTTTTTTTTGGCTTTTCAAACACAATTAGTTGCACAAGAAACCAGTTTTACGCTTACCAAGGTAATTCAAATTGCGCGCGAAAACTCAACCGCCTGGTTAAGTGCCGAAACACGAAGAGAAAACCAATATTGGCAATACAAAACCTTTAAAACAGATTATGCACCTCAACTTTTGTTAAACTCCACGTTACCCTCTTTTAATAAAAGTGTGGTGCCGGTAACACAGCCCGATGGCAATGTTATTTACCGTGATGTAAACAATAACACATTGCAAATGCAACTGGGTTTAAGCCAGGCCATAGGCCCAACCGGAGGTATGGTTACTGTTAGCACCGATTTAAGTCGTTACGATGATTTTATCCAGGATTATGTACAATATAGTGGGCAGCCCATTTACATTGGGCTTAACCAACCCATCTTAAAGTTTAATGCCTATAAATGGGATAAACAAATTAAGCCCTTAGTTTACGAGGAGTCTAAGAAAAAATATTTTGAAGAGTTGGAGCAAATTTCAGTAAAAGCCACCACTTTGTTTTTTGATTTGCTTATGGCACAAATTAAAATGGAGGTTTCATCTAAAAATGTAGAAAGTAACGATTCAATCTACAAAATTGCACAAGCGCGCTATCACTTAGGAAAGCTAACCGAAAACGACCTGTTACAATTGGAGTTAAATGTGATTAACTCAAAATTAGAAGTATCGCAGGCATCGGTAAGCTTGCAAACCGCCACTTTAAATTTGCAATCTTTTGTGGGGTTAGCAAACAATACTATTAAATTAATAGCACCTAAAACAATACCTTCCTTTCAGGTAGACGAAGAGCAGGCCTTGACAGAGGCACGTACAAACAAAGCTAATTTAGTTAGCTATAAAAGGCGTAAATTAGAAGCCTTGCAACAAGTAAATTATGCCAAACGCACCAGTGGCGTTAGTATGGAATTGCAAGCCGCTTATGGCCTTAATAACCAGGGAGGTTCGGTAGATCAGGTGTACCAAAACCCCTTAGATGGTATGCGAATAGGGCTGCAAATGAATGTGCCTTTGGTAGATTGGGGCAGAAAAAAGGCGCGTACCATGACAGCC
>JALWRJ010000343.1 GCA_026994125.1 Cyclobacteriaceae bacterium
CCTTTAAAACCTGTAGTACCTGCCACGGTCAAGGCCAGGTAAAAAAGGTGATGAATACCATGCTGGGGCAAATGGTGTCGGCCAGTACATGCCCTACCTGTTCGGGGTCGGGCCAAATTATAGACCAACGCCCTCCTGGGGTAGATAGCTCAGGCCTGGCCTCTAAAGAAGAGGTAATCTCGCTTAACATACCGGCTGGGGTAAACGATGGCATGCAGCTTTCTATGAGTGGTAAAGGCAACGAAGCTCCCGGTGGAGGAAGGCCCGGTGACCTGTTAATAATGATTGAGGAAAAACCACATGAGCTACTAAAGCGCGATGGCAACAACATTGTGTACGACCTCTATTTAAACTTTATTGATGCCGCCTTGGGTACCTCTGCTGAAGTACCCACCATTGATGGTGCCGTAAAAATAAAAATTGAACACGGTACCCAAAGTGGTAAAATATTACGACTACGAAACAAAGGCATTAAAGATATAAACGGCTATGGCCGGGGCGACCAACTTATCCATGTAAACGTTTGGACACCCAAAAATTTAACTCCAGCCGAAAAACAAACGCTGGAATCCTTACGCCACTCACCTAATTTTACCCCTAAGCCGGGCAAAAACGATAAAGGGTTTTTTGAAAAGGTAAGGGAGTTCTTTAATAACTAGCCCCTACCAGTGGTTTTAGATGCAGGAGGTTGGCAATAACTTGGGTGCATTATATGCCCATGTTGCATGTATTGCCTATTTGTTAAAGGGTAGGTTGGTTGTTAACCAGGCGGAAATCGGTAATATAAGTACGGTTTTATAAATCTACTTGGCAAAAATATTACCTAAACTTTTCGGGTTAGCGAAGTAGTTCGTAAAAATGATGTATTTTTAAGTGCAACCATGGCTCAACCACTCAATGACCCCGGGCTTGGCTCTAAATACGAGCAAAAAACCAACCGGTTAATTAACCGGGATGGATCTTTTAATGTAAAAAAAACAGGCATAAAGACCAACATTAGAGACACCTACCATGTGCTTATTAACATGAGTTGGTTAAATTTTCTTAGCTTAGCCATTGGCATCATTTTTTGCATTAACGTGTTTTTTGCACTTATTTATGTAGCCATTGGGGTTGAACATTTACAAGGCGATATAGAAGGCTCTACCCTCGATAATATAATTCAAGCCTTTTACTTTAGTTTTCAAACCTTTACTACCGTTGGCTATGGTCATATTGTACCCATTGGAGTCTTTATTAACCTGGTCGCATTTTTGGAATCAACTACCGGGCTTATGGTTTTTGCCATTATTACCGGCCTGTTGTACGGTAGGTTTGCTAAACCCAATATGCGCATCCTTTACTCTCAAAAAGCCCTGGTAGCACCTTATAAAGGTGGATGGGCGCTTATGTTTAGGGTTACTAACATGCGCAAATCTGAGCTGATTGAACTAGAAGCTCGTGTATCTGTATCACTGATTGAAGAAATAGAAGGCGAAAAAACAAGAAAATATTACAGGCTGCCCTTAGAAATAAATTTTATCGAATTTTTTCCGGCAAGTTGGACTATTGTACACCCCATTAACGATTCCAGCCCTTTACACCGCTTAAACTTAGCTAAACTTAACCATTACCAAGCCGAAATTATTATCCAGCTAAAAGGGTTCGACCAAACCTTTAGCCAAGTGGTGCACTCACATTACTCATACATTGCCAACGAAATTGTGCTAGGTGCTAAATTTAAACCTGCCTATAGCTACAGTGCCGATGGCACACAAATACTACCCATCGATCAATTTCATTTATACGAAAAACTACCTTTTACCGGACTGTAAATTGTTTAAATCCCTAACGATGGCCTAAAGTTTTGTAGCTTTGCTTAAATACCCGGTATGAAGGCACCCTTATTAAAAACACATCCACAAAACCCTGAGCAACGAAAAATTGACCAGGTAGTGCACGTACTCAAACGCGGTGGAGTTATCATTTACCCTACCGATACCATTTATGGCATGGGCTGCGACCTATTTAATAAAAAAGCCGTAACCAGGCTTACCCAAATTTTAGGCATTAAATCCAAACATTTAAACCTATCGTTTATTTGTGCTAACATTAGCCAGGTAGCCGAATACACCAAACCCCTGCCCAACGAGGTGTTTAAGGTAATGCGTAAAGCATTGCCAGGACCCTACACATTCATTTTCCCCTCAAGCAGCAAAGTACCCAAAATACTGGATATCAATAAAAAAACCGTAGGTATAAGGGTGCCCGACAACCTAATAACCACTCAAATTGTAGAAACCCTGGGCAACCCTATGCTTACTGCTTCTATTAAAGATGAAGATAAAGTAGTAGAATATACTACCGACCCCGGCCTTATTTACGAACGATTTGCCCAAAGTGTAGATTTAGTTATTGATGGGGGTAATGGAAAAAATACTGCCTCTACCATACTGAATTGTACCGGCCATACCATTGAAGTAGTACGGCAAGGAGCAGGCAGCCTCGAGATACTTTAACCTGTTTATGCACAAGCACCACAATGGCTCGGTAAAATTATTTAAAAACTATGCTTTGTATTCAAATTATTTCCTGTTACATTTGCACTCTCAAATTTTGAAAAGGCTAGTTTAGAAATATAAATACATTATGGCAAATCATAAGTCAGCTTTAAAAAGAATTAGATCGAACAACGCCAAAAGGCTAAGAAATCGATACCAGGCAAAATCTACTCGTACGTTTATTAAAAAACTACGTACCACTACCGATAAAGCCAGCGCAGAAGAGCTTCTAAAACAAGTGAGCAGCATGTTGGATAAACTTGCCAAACGAAATATTATTCATAAAAATAAAGCCGCTAACAATAAATCTAAATTAACAAAATACGTTAATAGTTTATAACCTCGGCACAACTCATTGCAAGCCTGCTTTTTAACAAAAGCAGGCTTTTTTTGTTTTGGAACCAACACATTGTAGGCCGCTAGATAAAATACCGTTCAAATTATTTTATAAACCATTAGTTATCAGCCAATTGTATTTACTAACCCATGTAAACATTATAAAAATTAAATAGTTACATTTGGAAAACGTTATATTTAACCATAAAACAATCCATGCAACGCTATTGAAAACACCCAATATTTCTATAAAACAATGGGCCGAAGAAGACCGGCCACGCGAAAAGCTACTGCTGAAAGGAAAATCTTCGCTTTCCGAAGCTGAGTTAATTGGCATATTAATAGGCTCTGGAACCCGTACCATGACAGCCGTAGATTTATCAAAGCAAATCCTGTCCTCGGTAAACAACGATTTACACGCATTGGCCAGGCTTACCGTAGCCGACTTACAAAAATTCAGTGGCATAGGCGAAGCCAAAGCCATTAATATAGTAAGTGCCCTGGAGCTTGGCCGTAGGCGCAAAGAAGCCGAGGCGCCTAAAGTGGAAAAAATAACAAGTGCCCAATCGGTGTATAACCTTATGCGCCCCCATTTGCAAGATTTACCTCATGAAGAATTTTGGATAATTTTACTTAAACAAAACAACCAGGTAATTAAAAAAGTACTCATTAGCCGTGGAGGGGTTTCGGGTACTATTGTGGACCCCAAAATTATTTTTAAACAAGCCCTGGGAGCGCTAGCCAGCCATATAATACTTGTGCACAACCACCCTTCGGGCAACCTGAAACCAAGCCAAACCGATGTAGAACTTACCAAAAGGCTGGTAAACGCGGGCCGCATTTTGCAAATTCCGGTAATCGACCACCTGATATATGCCGATACAGGTTACCTTAGCATGGTAGATGAAAATTTGTTTTAGCTTATTAATAGGGTGTTTATGTATAAAAAAAGGGTATTGGTTTTAGTAGTTTTACTATTGGCTACAGGTGCTTATCTAGCAATAAACCGCTATAAAAACCATCCACAAAAAACCACGCCCGAAGCCTACTTAAATGCCCTAAGTCTGTACCGCCACGAACGTGCTGAGTATTTTAGATACGCTCCAGAATCGCCTTTTGTAGTAAAAAAAGTAGATTTTAACTACCTGGACTACTACCCCGGCAACCTCAACTATATTATACACGCCAAATTTGTAAAACAACTACCCCCCGACACACTGCAACTCGCCACCAGTACAGGCAGCCTGGAAACATTTCTTATTGTTGGCTACGCTCATTTTAACCTTGCTGATAAAGCGCAACAGCTAGCTGTTCTACAAGCAGCAAACAGTAACGAAACCGCTCTTTTTATCCCTTTTTTAGACTTTTTTTTGTAATTTGAAATAATTTCCGAATCTGATAAAGTCAAGTCAATATAAACCACATCCCTGTTTTCTTCAACTTTCATTCCTCTATACCTATAATTACCATTTCCGAAATAGGGATCAAATCTGACAAATTCACTTACAATTCCGGTATCTCTGCAATACTCAATAAACCTGTCTCTGAAACTATCTAAAAATTCCTCACTATCATTATTAAATAATGGTCCC
>JALWRJ010000344.1 GCA_026994125.1 Cyclobacteriaceae bacterium
GCAATCAACTGGTCTAGTCTGTTCGATTTTTTGATAATTAAACTCATTTAATCTTTCTTCACTAACGTGATACAAGTTAGTGGTAAATGGTTGCACGAACAAAAAAAGAATTAATAGACTTACACTTTCGTCTTTATACCATCCCATAGTGTTAGTAGTGTCTTCTAATATTTAAATTTAGCATCTTATATGCTCTATGTTCATGTTTGTGGTTCCACTTATAGCCTTCATTACGTAGCCTGCTATAGGCTTTCTGAAATCCTTTTTGTGGATATTGCTCAGCTTTTTGTTGTAATGCTTCAATTATAGGTGTATCATTTTTGCTGCTTTTGTAATAATAAGCCGACTTGCTCAAATTTAGTACACGGCACGCCCTGGTGATGCTGCTACTTTTTTGTTGTTGAACTTAAGTGGCTGTAGTTCACTTTTCGGAGGGCTTTATAGCTTTTTTTCGATTATCTCTTTGGCTAACCGGTAGTCTATTGTCAGTTCGGCATACATATATTTGAGCCTTCGATTTTCATCTTCTAAAGCTTTGAGCTTTTTTATGTCTTTCGCTTCCATACCACCATAGCGTTCGCGCCATTTATAAAAGGCAGCTTAACTAACTCCATGTTCTCGGCTAATTTCTGCTAATGTTTCGCCTTGGTTAAACTCCTTGAGTACCCTGGCAATTTGTGTCGGGGTAAACTTCTTTCTTTTCATTTTTACAGTTTAAATTTAAGCAGTTTTTTCTACTTTTAAACCGTCCGGTTTTTGGGGAAGCTAACAAGTGGATTAGTTAGTAATGGTTAATTGTTAATGGTTAATTATAAAATTGTGCAATTATGATGAATGAGCAAAACAGTATAGAAATATATCAAAGCAAGGACAAACAAACCGTTGTTAAAGTAAAATTTGACAAGGAAACTGTTTGGCTCAACCGGCAACAATTGGCTTCCCTTTTTGATAGAGATGTGAAAACAATTGGAAAGCACATTAATAATGTGTTTAAAGAAGGGGAATTGGACAAGCAGGCAACTGTCGCAAATTTTGCGACAGTTCAAAAAGAAGGAAACAGAAGTGTAGAAAGACAAATTGAATACTACAATCTTGATGTGATAATATCAGTTGGCTATCGTGTAAAATCCGTTCGAGGAACTCAATTTAGAATTTGGGCTACCCAACGCTTAAAAGATTATTTGGTAAAAGGTTACGCTATTAACGAAAAGCGTCTTAAAGAAAAACAGCAGGAAGTACTGTATTTAAAAACAGGAATACAGATACTCAGCCGTGCCATTGAAGCTAAAAATGAAAATCACGATAATAAAATTTTAAATCTCTTTGCAAAAGGGCTGGAACTCCTTGACGACTACGACCACAAAGAGTTGGATACCAAAGGCAATAGTGAGCAAAAAACTATTTTTCCAACCTATGACGATTATCTTAATTTTATAAAAGAGATGTATTCCGATTTTGAAAGCGATGTATTTGCAAAACCTAAAGACGATAGTTTTCATAGCTCGATAAATCAGATCGCACAAACTTTTGATGGTAGGGAGCTGTATCCGAGTTTACAAGAAAAAGCAGCAAATTTACTCTACTATATTGTAAAAAACCATTCGTTTGTTGATGGTAATAAACGCATTGCTGCCGCTTGTTTTCTCTACTTTTTAGATAAAAACAATGCACTCATAAATAAAAACCGAGAAACTATAATAAGCAACGAGGCATTGGCTTCTTTAACCTTGTTTATTGCTACAAGTAAACCCGGTGAAGCCGATATTGTAAAGCATTTTATTATGAGTATTTTGAATAGAAACTTAAATGATGATTAATGCTTAATGAAAACAAAAGCAGATTATAGTAAGAATACAATTAACAATTATAAAAGTGTTGAGTTATGATGGAAGGTTGGAAAAAATATAGACGTAGAGAATTAGCGGATACAATTAATAGGGCTTGCTGAAAAACGTCTTATCCGCTCACTATCAGTTGGTTATATTTGATTTTAGGGGTTAAAGTGCAAGCTTTTTAAAATAAATTCTTAATAACCTTGCACCTAAAAATTTTAAAAATCAATTTTCTAAAATTTTTGACTAGTCTCAAGCACTTCATCCCAGCCTGCCGGTTGCTTACGCTAAAGCTTCAGCGACAGCGTGCAGGCACGGTGCTTCCTTGGCTTCATCTCAAAGTCCGCTGGCTAGCGGACTTCTTCGATTTGCCAAGTTGCATCCCGCCAAATAGGAGGGCACTTGAGACTTTTTCAGCAAGCTCTAAATAGGGGTATTACTCCAAAATATGTTGATGCAAATGGTTATTTTGTCATTAATCAAAAGTGTATTAGAAATAACTATTTATCCTTTTCAGAAGCACGATTAACAAATAAAACAATAAAAATCACAAATAATAAAAAAGTAAATACTGGTAATATTTTGATTAATTCAACTGGAACAGGAACATTAGGTAGGACGGCTTATGTTAAAAAATTACCAATTGAGATTACAACAGTTGATACTCAAAACCACCAGCAGGTTTTGTTCTTATTCTTCCGAAACTCTGCCCAGGGTGGAGGTTCTTTCTTTAGTTACCTGAGCACCGCCCCGGTAATTTACTTCGCCCAGGGTAGTGGCATTTATGGTAAGAGTTTTGGTGGCAAAAACATTGGCTTTAGCTGCGCTGGTCGCTTTTACCGAAACATTTTGAGCCATAAATTTGTAGGCATCCAAGCGAGCGGCCGATGAAAGCCTGGCATCTAGGTTTACTCCTTGTCCCATTAATTCTACATTGGAGGCGCTGCTCATTTTTAGAGTTAAAGTAGTGATGTTACCATCAAAAACTACCTGGGAAGCAGAGCTCAACGTAAGTGCTACATCTTCCTCATTAAAACCGGCAATATGTACTTCAGCTGCTTCTTTAAAGGTAGCCGCACTTAATGTAGGCATTATAATACGTACTTTTACCCGATGCATATAGCTGTCGCCCTTAACCCCAATATACAGTTGATTGTTTTGTTTAGTTACTTTAACCTTTTCAAGGTATCGTTCGCTGCCGGCCATAACCACCCGGTACTCATCGCCTTGGGCAATGCTGGCTTCAAATGGGCCTTCAATGTTAATTTTAGTAAATTCTGTTAATGGATATTTTTTACTGTTACCATAAGTTGCCGTGCTTTCTTCCAATACTTCTTCATAAAAACTCCTGCGTTGTTCCTCGTTGCTTTTACTGGTAAGGCAAGTGGTGCAATCAAGCCCGGTTTCGTTAAAATAAAACACATTGCCTTCTATTTCTGATTTCCTATAACCATAGTGGCTCATACCATAGCGCAAAAGTTTATTTATGTGTGGGTTCATGCCAAATTTAAGCCGGTAAGGCACAAGCAGTTTTAGTTTTAAATATTGATTGCGATAGACGGCTTTGGGCTTAAAACTAATATTTTCATCAAATACCAATACCGAATCATTTTGAGCCACTTCATAGGTAAACATTTCGGTGTTTTTTGCCGCCTTCGTTTTGCTGGCGCCTTTGGCTATGTATTCTTTTACTAGCTTTACCTGGTTTCCATCGTAGCCTTCCAGGGTAAGCGAAACCCCATCGTAATCCTGTACGCCTGTGTTGTTTACATCAAAATACATGGCTTGATAGCTGGTATTAAATACTTCGGTTTTGCTAATGTTAGCAGTTTCTTTATAATTGAATAGCACGTTGGGGATGGTAGCCGCCAGCATGGCCAGGCCTATTATCCAGAGGCCAAAAGCCGCCCAGCCAAACCCGGGGCCAATCACCGATTTTTTAATGATTAAGGAGGCTCCTACCAGCACTAATAGTAAAGCAGGAATGGCCGCTGCCAGGTATCCACCAATTAAGCTGGCGGCTGGTATAGAATCGCTAATCATGTACAAAGGCATAAAATCTACCTGTACCCAATGCGTGCCGGCCAATATACCAAAGGCAGCTATTACCACTATAGTAAGTGCAAATAATATGCTTAGCCCTACCACACCAATAAGCGCACCTATAAATACACGCACCAGCGTAGCAAAAAAGACTAAAATGGGTTTAACTGCTTTTGAAAGGCCGGTAAAGATGGTGCCCAATAACCTAAAAGGAAAAAGAAAGATTTTAGCAAAAACAGATTCCTGGTGTGGCTGCGCTTCCTTTTCTTGTGCTTTTTTAATACTTGAATCTATATTTTCGAGAGTTACTTTGTCGCCCTCCATCATTACTTTATCTGTAATGCTGCTGGCTTCCGGAATAATAGCCCATAAAACTAAGTACACAAATAGGCCGGTACCACCAAGAAAAATCGTGAGAACAAAAATAATTCGAACTAGTGCTACATCTATGCCCACATAAGTGGCCAGCCCTTGCGCTACCCCTCCCAATACCTTGCCTTCCGGGTTTCTAAAAAGTTTTTTCATAGTTTTATCTTCTTCCAGGCTATCGGAGGCTGGTACGGCAATCCACAAAACCATGTAGGCCACCAC